>JASKZT010000406.1 GCA_030145965.1 Ornithinimicrobium sp. | reverse complement strand
CAGCTGGTGGTCGGCACGAGCAAGACCATCCGCTCCCTCGCCCGGGTCTGCGGGGCCGCCCCCCGGGTCGAGGGCCCCTACGTGCCGCGCACCCTCGCGCGCTCCGACCTCGCCGAGCTGGTGCCCCGCCTGGCCTCGATGACCGCCGCCGAGCGGTCCGGCCTCCCCGGGGTGTCCGCCGCGCGGGCACCCCAGCTGCTCGCCGGCGCCGTCGTGGTCGAGGCGGCGCTGGACCTGCTCGGCGTCGAGTCGCTGTGCATCTGCCCGTGGGCCCTGCGCGAGGGGCTCATCCTGCGCTTCCTGGACGGACTGCCCGATGACTGACACCTGCCCCATCCCGGTCCACCTCTCCACCTCCTCGGTCTACCCCGAGAACGCGGCGTACTGCTTCGACCTGGCCCAGCGCCTGGGCTACGACGGCGTCGAGGTCATGGTGTGGACCGACCCCGTGACGCAGGAGGCGGGGGCGCTCAAGGCCCTGGCCGAGCTGCACGAGCTGGAGATCGGAGCCATCCACGCGCCGACCCTCCTGCTCGCCCAGCGCCTGTGGGGCTGGGAGCCGTGGGGCAAGATCGAGCGCGCCCTCGACCTCGCCGCCGAGGTCGGCGCCCAGTGCGTCGTCGCCCACCCGCCCTTCCGCTGGCAGCGGGGGTATGCCGAGACCTTCGTCGAGGGCGTCGCCGAGCGCCAGAAGGCCTGGGGCATCCCGATCGCGGTGGAGAACATGTTCCCGTGGCGCTCGGGCGCCCGCGCCATGCAGGCCTACCTTCCCGGCCCCGACCCGCGCGACTTCCCCTACGAGTCGGTCACCCTCGACATCTCCCACGCCGCCACCGCCGGCGTCGACGCGCTCGAGCTGGCCCAGGACCTCGGCGGGCGCACCACCCACGTGCACCTCGGCGACTCCACCGGCTCCTTCAAGGACGAGCACCTCGTCCCCGGCCGCGGCACGCAGCGCTGCGCCGAGGTGCTGGAGCACCTCGTCCAGACCCGCTTCGGGGGGATCGTCACCCTCGAGGTGGGCACCCGCAGGCTGCGCACCGCGGCCCGGGAGGCGGCGCTGGCGGAGTCGCTCGCCTTCGCCCGGCAGCACCTCGGCCAGCACGACCGGCCCGGCGCCCCCGTCACGGGCTGACGCGGGCGCGTCCGGCCGCCTCCGGTGGCGGACCTCGACGCAGGTCGGCGTACCCTTCCCCCATGGATCTCGCCGACCTCAACCCGGCCGCGCTCATGCGGCAGACCCTGCTCGGGATGAGCCGCAACGACCAGCTCCGGCAGGTCATCGAGAAGGCCCCGGTGAGCCGGGACGTCGTGCACCGCTTCGTCGGGGGCGAGAGCAGCGCGGAGGTGCTGCGCGTCTCCGCCGAGCTGGTCGACACCCACCGTCTGGTGACGATCGACTACCTGGGCGAGGACACGGTCGACCCGGCGATGGCCGAGCACACCCGTGACGCCTACGTCGAGCTGCTCGAGGTCCTCTCCGAGGCCGGCCTGACCGCCGGGGGGACGGTCGAGGTCAGCCTCAAGCTCAGCGCCCTGGGCCAGGCCCTGGGCCGCGACGGCAACAAGATCGCGCTGGAGAACGCGCGCACGATCTGCCAGGCGGCGGCCAACGCCGGGACCACCGTCACCCTGGACATGGAGGACCACACCACCACCGACCTCACCCTGTCGGTCCTGGGCGACCTGCGCCAGGACTGGCCGTGGGTCGGGGCGGTCCTGCAGAGCTACCTCTACCGGACCGAGCAGGACTGCCGCGACCTCGCGACCGAGGGCTCCCGGGTGCGCCTGTGCAAGGGCACCTACAAGGAGCCGGAGTCGGTCGCCTTCCAGGACAAGGCCGACGTCGACCGCTCCTACGTGCGCTGCCTGAAGATCCTCATGGAGGGCGAGGGCTACCCGATGGTGGCCACCCACGACCCGCGCCTCGTCGAGATCGCCACCGTGCTCGCCGACAAGGCCGAGCGGGCGGAGGACACCTTCGAGTTCCAGATGCTCCTCGGCATCCGCCCGGAGGAGCAGCTGCGCCTCGCCGCCGGCGGTGCCCGCGTGCGCGTCTACGTGCCCTACGGCGACGAGTGGTACGGCTACCTCATGCGTCGCATGGCCGAGCGCCCCGCCAACCTCGGCTTCTTCCTGCGCGGTCTCGCGACCCGGGGCTGAGCGGCATGACGATCGCGCTCCTCGGGGCGGGGGTGATGGGCGGCACCCTGCTGGCCGCCCTCGTCCGCTCCGGGCACGACCCCGCCGACCTCGTCGTCGCCGACAAGTCCGCCGAGCGGGCCGAGCAGGTCGCCACCGGGCACGGTGCCCGCACGGCCGCCGCCGACGAGGCCGCGGCCGCCGCCGACGTCATCGTGCTGGCGGTCAAGCCTCAGGACATGGCCGGGCTCATCGAGCAGATCCACCACGCGGTCCGCCCCGGCACGCTCGTCGTCTCCATCGCGGCCGCGATCACGACCGACTTCCTCGAGCGGCGCCTGCCCCCGGGTACCTCGGTCGTGCGGGTCATGCCCAACACCCCGGCGCTGGTGGACCAGGGGATGTCGGGCATGAGCCCGGGCAGCCACTGCACCCCCGAGCAGCTGGAGCAGGCGCGCTCCCTCATGGCCAGCGTCGGCCGCGTCATCGTCCTGGACGAGGTGCACCAGGACGCCGTGACGGCGATCAGCGGCAGCGGGCCGGCCTACATCTTCTACGTGGTCGAGGCGATGATCGAGGCCGGCGTCCTGCTCGGGCTGCCGCGCGACACCGCGACCGAGCTCGTCGTCCAGACGCTCTACGGCGCGGCCACGATGATCCGCGAGACCGGCACCCACCCGACCGTCCTGCGCGAGCAGGTGTCCAGCCCGGGCGGCACCAGCGTCTCGGCGCTGCGGGCGCTGGAGGACCACAAGGTGCGGGCCGCCTTCCTCACCGCCATGGAGGCGGCCGCCACCCGGTCCCGCCAGCTGACCCCGCCCTCGGACTGACCCGGAGTCCGTCGCAACGTCGTCCGGCCGTGTGACAGAGTATGGGCATGAGCGAGATTCACGTGCGCGTCCTCGAGGAGGACGACTGGGCCACCTACCGGGACGTCCGTCTGAGGGCCCTGCGTGAGTCCCCCGAGGCCTTCGTCGCCTCCGCCGCCGAGGAGGAGGAGTTCGACGACCAGGTCTGGCAGGACCGGATGGAGCGCTCGCGCCGCATCCTGGCCGTGGACGGCGAGGACGTCGTCGGGGTCGTGAGCCTCGGCGCCGAGCACCGCACCTCGGTCGCGGGAGCCGGCGAGCTCTTCGGCCTGTGGGTCGACCCGCCGCGCCGCGGCAGCGGCGTCGCCCGCCGCCTCATGGAGAAGGCCGCCAAGGTCGGCCGCGAGGACGGTCTCAAGCAGCTCGTCTACTGGGTGGGCACCGACAACGGCCGCGCCGTCGCGTTCGCGTCCAGCTTCGGCTTCCGCCCCACCGACGACCGCCGTCCCATGCGCATCCGTGGCGTCGAGGACGACGACGCCGAGTCCGAGGAGATGCTCATGGTCTACCCGCTGACCGACACCGGCGGCGTCCCGACCTCGCTGTGAGCTGACCCCTGCCATGGCGCCCAGCTGGGTGATGTGGGACGAGCGGTACATCGCCTACGACTTCGGGCCCGGGCACCCGATGCACCCCTCGAGGCTCGACCTCACCCACCGGCTCGCCGACGCGCTCGGCCTCCTCGACCACGACGACGTCGTCGTGCGCGGGGTCGAGCCGGCGACCGACGAGGAGCTGCTCACCGTCCACAGCCCCGAGCTGCTCGAGGCGGTCAAGGCCGCCTCGGCCGACCCGGCCTCGGCGACCGGCCGGCACGGCGTCGGCACCGACGACACCCCGGCCTTCGCCGGGATGCACGAGGCCTCGGCGCTCGCCGTCGGCGGCACCCTGGCCGCGGCCGAGGCCGTGTGGTCGGGTCGGGCCCGGCACGCGGTGAACATCGGCGGCGGCCTGCACCACGCGATGCCCACCGCGGCGAGCGGCTTCTGCGTCTACAACGACGCCGCCGTCGCCATCCACCGCCTCCTCGAGCGGGGTGCGCGCAAGGTCGTCTACCTCGACCTCGACGTCCACCACGGGGACGGGGTCGAGCGGGTCTTCTGGGACGACGACCGGGTCATGACCGTCTCGGTGCACGAGACCGGGCGCGCGCTCTTCCCGGGCACCGGCTTCCCCGGCGACACCGGTGGCGCCCGGGCCGCGGACACCGCCGTCAACATCGCGCTGCCCCCGGGCACCGGTGACGAGGGCTGGCTGCGCGCCTACCAGGCGGTCGTCCCCACCATCGTGCGCACCTTCGGCCCCGAGGTCGTCGTCAGCCAGCACGGCTGCGACTGCCACTACTCCGACCCCCTCGCCCACCTCGGGGTCTCGGTCGAGGCGATGGCCGTCGCCGCCGGCTGGGTGCGCGGGCTGGCCGAGGACCTCAGCGGCGGGCGCTGGGTCGCGCTCGGAGGCGGCGGCTACGAGCTGGTCGAGGT
Source organism: Ornithinimicrobium sp. (assembly GCA_030145965.1). GTDB lineage: Bacteria > Actinomycetota > Actinomycetes > Actinomycetales > Dermatophilaceae > Ornithinicoccus. The sequence goes on along the minus strand of JASKZT010000406.1, from coordinate 521 downwards.
CGTGCCGCGCGCCTGGTCCCACCTCATCGGGGTCGTGACCGGCCGACCCGTCGACCCGGCCACCGAGGTGCCGGCCTCCTGGCGGTCCTACGTCGAGGAGACCTACGGCCGGGAGGCCCCCACGACGATGGGCGACCGGGGCGGGCGCCCGGTCCGCTACCGCGCCTGGCAGGACGGCCACCAGCCCGAGGACCCCGTCGACGCGGCGATCATGGCCACCCGGCGCGCGGTGTTCCCCGGCTGGGGCCTGGACCCCTACCTCGACTGACCAGCCCCGTCCTGCACACGGGTCACACCGGTCCGGTTCGTCACATCCCGCGTGTCACGCTGGACAATTCCACGCCCCGGCTTTCGCAAACACCACATCTGCCCCTAGTGTTGCCCAGACAGATGAGGTGGGCCCGGGCCGGAGGGGAAGCCGCGACCGTGTCCACGTCCAGACAAGAGACGGGATCGTCCTATGGCAGAAGAGCGTCAGCTCGCCGAGATGACGTTCATGACCGTGGCCGAGGTGGCTGCGG
>JASKZT010000366.1 GCA_030145965.1 Ornithinimicrobium sp. | reverse complement strand
CGCGGGTGCTGGCGCAGGCCCGCTTCGAGGCGGTCGCGCTGCTCAGCCACGGCGAGCAGCTGCTCGTGTCCACGGTCCTGCCCCTGCTGGCCCTCGTCGGGCTCTCGCTCGTCGACTACCCCGACCTCGCGGTCGGCCCCTGGGCCGGCGCCGGGCGCGTCGACGTCCTCACCCCCGGCGTGCTGGCCCTCGTCGTCATGTCGACGGCCTTCACCGGCCAGGCCATCCTCCTGGGCTTCGAGCGGCGCTGGGGCGTGCTGCGCCTGCTCGGCACCACCCCGCTCGGCGGCGGCGGGCTGCTCGCCGCCAAGGCGCTGTCGGTCCTGGTCGTCCTGACCGTCCAGCTGGCCGTCGTCGGCGCGGTCGCGCTCGTCCTGGGCTGGCGGCCCAGCCCGGTCGGGCTGGCGCCGGCCCTGCTCGTGGTCGTCGTCGGGGCGACGGTCTTCGCGCTGCTCGCCGCCTGCCTGGGCGGGCGTCTGCGCGCCGAGGCCGTGCTGGCCCTGGCCAACCTCGTGTGGGTCCTCCTGGCCGCCGGTGGCGGGGTCCTGCTCTCGGCACGAGCGCTCCCCGAGCCGCTCGGCACGGTGGTCGGGCTCCTGCCCTCCTCCGCCCTCGGCGACGGGCTGCGCGCCGCCCTCGTCGACGGCGCCCTGGACCTCCGGGCGCTGCTGGTGCTCCTGGCCTGGGGCCTGCTCGCCGGCCTCGTCGCCCGCCGCACGCTGCGCTGGTCCGACTGAGCCTGCGGGTGGCCGCCCGGCCCCGGCAGCAGCCCGCGTGCCTTTCAGCGCGTCGGGGCGCGGCCGGCCAGGGCCCCGGCAGGGGCGTCCGCCGGCCGGCCGGAGACGGCATACATCCGGTCGAACGCCATGGTCACCACGGCCGCCAGCGTCGCGGCGCCGGCCATGTGCAGGCCGACGGCCAGCACGGGCACGCCGTTGGCGAACTGGTAGTAGCCGAGCGCGGCCTGCGCGACCAGCACGACGGCCTGCACGACCAGGACCCGCCGCACCGCGGCCGGCCAGGCGCGCCGGAAGGCGAGCACGAGCGCGCCCAGGGTCGCGGCCACGAGGAGGTAGACCGGTGCGGCGTGGACGCGCGTGATGACGTAGGGGTCGAAGGTGTGGCGCGCGACCTCCCCCGCGTCCCCGGAGTGCGGCCCGGTGCCGGTGACCAGGGTGCCGAGGTAGATGGCCAGCGCCGCCGCGACGGCCGACACGTCCGCCAGCCCCCGGGCCAGCGCGCCGTCCAGCCCCGTGAGCTGCCCCGGCCGCTCCCGCTCCGCGACCGCGGGCAGCGAGACCCGGCGCGTGCGGCCGACGAGCACGGCCGCCAGGGCGATGAGCACCGTGGAGATGACGAAGTGGATGCCCACGACCCAGGGGTTGAGCCCCGTGCGCACGGTGATGCCGCCGACGACGGCCTGCAGGATGATGCCCAGGCCGATCACGAACGCGATCCGGGCGAAGGACGGGTGGCGGTCGCGCAGGCGCCAGACCGAGAGGAAGGTGAGCAGCGCGACGACGACGAGGACGAAGGTCAGCGTGCGGTTGCCGAACTCGATGTAGCCGTGGACCCCCATCTCGGGGGTGTTGGTCCACGAGGCGTCGGTGCAGCGCGGCCACGTCGGGCAGCCCAGGCCGCTGCCGGTCAGGCGCACGGCGCCGCCGGTGACGATGAGCAGCGCGTTGGCCAGCAGCGAGGCCCAGGCCAGCGCCCGCACCCACCACGTCACCTCCTCGGGCAGGAGGAAGGAGCGCAGGCGCGGGCCGGCACCCGCGCGGGTCGGGCCGGGGGCCGGCGGGGCGGTCGAGGACGGGGAGGTCACGTCAGCCTTCTCACCAGGGCAGCGGGTGGTGGAGCAGCGGGTCGACGGCGACGCCGAGGAAGAGCAGCGTCAGGTAGCTGATCGAGTAGTGGAACAGGCGCATGGCGCCCAGCGCCTTGCCGGTGACGCCCCGACGGGCCCGCCCGAGGAGGCGGTGGGACTCCACGACGAACAGCGCCCCGGAGACGACCGCGACGACGGTGTAGATCCATCCCATCGGTGCCACCGGCACGAGGACGAGGGAGACCGCGACCGTCACCCAGGAGTAGAGGACGATCTGGCGGCCGACGGCGACGTCCTCGGCGACGACGGGCAGCATCGGCACGCCGGCCGCGGCGTAGTCCTCGCGGAACTTCATCGACAGCGGCCAGTAGTGCGGCGGGGTCCAGAAGAAGACGACGAGGAAGAGGATGAGCGCCGACCAGGACAGGGAGTCGGCGACGGCCGACCAGCCGATGAGGACGGGCATGCAGCCGGCCACGCCGCCCCAGACGATGTTCTGGCTCGTGCGGCGCTTGAGGATGATCGTGTAGAAGACGACGTAGAGGGCGATGGCCCCGAGGGCCAGCCACGCGGACAGCCAGTTGACGACCAGAGCCAGCCACACCACCGCGGCCACGCCCAGCACGGCTCCGAAGACGAGGGCCGCACGCGGCGAGACCGTACCGGTCACGAGCGGGCGGGTCGACGTGCGGTGCATCCTCGCGTCGATGTCACGGTCGAGGTAGCAGTTGAGGACGTTGGCCGAGGCCGCCGCCAGCGTGCCCCCGACGAGCGTGGCGACGATGAGCCACACCGGGGGCACCCCGCGCTCGGCGAGGAACATCACCGGGAAGGTGGTCACCAGCAGCAGCTCGATGATGCGCGGCTTGGTCAGCGAGACGTAGTCGCGGACGACGTCGCGCCAGCCCCTGGCCGCCGCCGCGTCGCGGACGTCGACAGGGCCGTCGGGCGCGGGGCGCGGGTCGAGCGAGGTCACGGTGTCCTTCGGCGTGGCGGCATGGTCCCGGGAGGGACGCTGACGTGAGTCGATGGTACTCGGTCGGTCGTGCCGGGCCCGACCCCGACCGCCCGCCACCCCTCCCCGGGACGGTGGGCGACGCGGCGTCCACGACGAACGGATAAGGTCGGGTGCAGGCCGCCCGGACCCGGACTCGGGCCGCGAGCGGCAGGTCACCGTCCCGCACCCGTAGGAGCCCTCGTGAGCGAAACCGCCCAGTCCCTGACCGCCGAGCGCGACCCCGGCCTGACCCGGCCCCGCGCGGAGTCGGTCGGCTGGTCCGACGCGGACGTCCGGGCCGTCGACACCGTGCGCGTGCTCGCCGCCGACGCGGTGCAGAACGTCGGCAACGGCCACCCGGGCACGGCGATGAGCCTGGCGCCGCTCGCCTACCTGCTCTTCCAGGACGTCATGCGGCACGACCCCTCCGAGCCGCACTGGCTGGGCCGCGACCGCTTCGTGCTCTCCGCGGGGCACTCGAGCCTGACGCAGTACATCCAGCTCTACCTCTCCGGCTACGGCCTGGAGCTGGAGGACCTCAAGGCCCTGCGCACCTGGGGCAGCGCGACCCCCGGCCACCCCGAGGTCCACCACACGACGGGCGTGGAGATCACCACCGGCCCGCTGGGCTCCGGTCTCGCCTCGGCCGTCGGCATGGCGATGGCCCAGCGGCGCCAGCGCGGGCTGCTCGACCCCGACGCCCCCGCGGGCGAGTCCCCCTTCGACCACCACGTCTGGGTCATCGCCTCCGACGGCGACATCATGGAGGGCGTCGCCTCCGAGGCCAGCTCGCTCGCCGGTCACCAGGAGCTGTCCAACCTCACGGTCGTCTACGACCAGAACTTCATCTCGATCGAGGACGACACCGACATCTCCTTCAGCGAGGACGTCGGCCGGCGCTACGAGGCCTACGGCTGGC
>JASKZT010000334.1 GCA_030145965.1 Ornithinimicrobium sp. | reverse complement strand
CACCCGCAACCACTGGAGGGTCGAGGTCGGCGGCGTCACCCGGGAGTTCGACACCGAGATCACCGAGCAGCACCCCGAGGAGCGCATCGCCTGGACCACGGTCGGCGGCGACCTCAAGCAGGCCGGCGTCGTCACCTTCCACAAGATCGACGACACCATCACCCGGGTCACGATCCAGATGGACTGGGACCCCGAGGGCCTGGTCGAGAAGGTTGGTGCCGCCGTCGGCGTCGACGACCGCCGCGTGAAGGGCGACGCCAAGCGCTTCAAGGAGTTCATCGAGGCCCGCGGCACCGAGACCGGTGCCTGGCGGGGCGACGTACCCCGGGACTGACCCGACCGCGACGCGAGGAGCCGCCGGTGGCCTGCGGGCCCCGGCGGCTCCGCGCGTGACCGGGGTCTCCTGCCACGGGGGCCGGAGGCGTCAGCGGGGGTCGCGCGTGCGGCGGTCGGTCCCCCGGCGCCCGCGTCGCCGTCCGTCCAGCCACCCGCCGCCGTAGAGCGCCCAGAGCACGAGCAGCGGCTGGAAGAAGAGCCTGACCAGCCGCTTGCGGTCGGTGTCCAGCCCGAAGGCGTCCGTGCCCTCGACGTACTGCGCGACGTTGCCGGGGAAGATCGCGACGAAGAACGCCGCGAGCAGCCCGCCGACCAGCCGCCGCCGGCGGGGGAGGGCGATGAAGGAGGCGCCGAGCGCGATCTCCACCACCCCGGACCCGACGACGGTGAGGTCCTCGTCGAGGGGGAACCACTCCGGCACCTGCGCCTGGAACTGCCGGCGGCCGGTCGTCAGGTGCGCCAGGCCGGCGCCGATCATCGCGACCCCGAGGGCGAGGCGGGCGGCGGTGCGCAGGGTGGGCATCCGGTCAGCCTACGACCCTGGTCACCGGTTCGCCTGCCGCTCATCGATGCCCTCGCCCGCCCCGGGGTCGGGGTTGACGTGCTCGTCGCTCTCGTCCGCGGCCTCCTGCTGGTTGACGAACTCCTGCGAGGCGGCGAACTCGGGGGTGTCGAAGACCTCACCCGCCAGCGGGTCGCTCGTGCGCAGGTCGACCTCCACCTCGCCGGTCTCGGGGTCGACGTTCACCTCGTCCGCCCGCAGCGGACGCAGGTTGATGACCCTCGGGGCAGAGGCGCGGTCGCTCACCTGCGGCGCCGGCAGGCCGTCGAGGGTCGTGGAGACCCGGCGCAGCTGCTCCCACCACCGGGGTGCCGGCCGCACCGCCGGGGGCGCCTCGGCCGCCTCCGGGGCGGACTCGGCGTCGTCGGAGCGGGAGAGCACCTGCACGTAGACCGGCATCGTCGCGACCTCGTGACGGAACGCCTTGAGCAGCGAGGCGCACGCCAGGACGAGGATGACCGAGAAGGGCGCGGCCGTGGAGATCGACAGGGTCTGCAGCGCCGTCAGCGCGACGCTGCCGCCGAAGACGAGGAGCACCGCGGCGGCCGCGCCCTGCAGCAGCGCCCAGTACGTGCGGGTCCAGGGTGACGTCTCCGTCCGCCCACCGGTGGCGAGGATGTCGATGACGAGCGATCCGGAGTCGGCCGAGGTGATGAAGAACAGGACGATGACGATGATCGCCACCACGCTGAGCACGGTGGGCAGCAGGGAGGGCATCGACTCCAGGAACGCGAAGAGGGCGGTCGTGCTGTCCACGGTGAGCTCGCCCGTCTCCGGGTCGGGGGCGGCGAGCGCGCCGGTCTGCTGCTGGTAGCGGATCGCGGAGTCGCCGAAGATCGTGAACCACAGCAGGCTGACGAGCGTCGGGGCGACGAGCACGCCGATGACGAACTCGCGGATGGTGCGGCCACGCGAGATCCGGGCGATGAACATCCCGACGAAGGGTGCCCAGCTCGTCCACCAGCCCCAGTAGGCGATCGTCCAGACGGCCTCCCAGTTGTCACCGGAGTAGGGCCCGACGTGCAGCGCGGTCTGCGGCAGCTGGGACAGGTAGCTGCCGAGGTTCTCCGGCAGGGCCTGCAGGAGGAAGACGGTCGGGCCGAGCACGAGGACCACCAGCGCCAGCAGCGCCGCCAGCGACATGTTGATGTTGGACACCAGCTTCAGACCCTTGTGCACGCCCTGGATGACCGACCAGACGGCGATGAGGGTGATGCCCATGACGAGCCCGAGGATGAGCAGGGGGGAGCGCTCGGCCCAGCCGAGGAACTCCAGGCCGCCCATGACCTGGCTCACGCCGAACCCGAAGGACGTGGCCACCCCGAAGAGGGTGCCGACGATGGCCACGGTGTCGACGGCGTGACCGACCCACCCCTCGACGCGGCGACGTCCGAGCAGCGGCTCGAGCAGCCAGCGCATGGCCAGGGGGCGACCACGCCGGAAGGAGACGTAGGCGAGCCCCATCCCCACGACCGCGTAGATGGCCCAGGGGTGCAGGCCCCACTGGAGCATGAGCAGCCCGACCGAGTCCTGCGCGGCCTGCTGCGACTCGGGCTCGTTGCCGAAGGCCTCGGGCGGGGCGATGTAGTGCGAGAGCGGCTCGGCGACGCCGAAGAAGACCAGGCCGATGCCCATCCCGGCGGCGAAGAGCATGACGAACCAGGAGACCAGGCCGAACTCCGGGCGCTCGTCGTCACGGCCGAGCCGGATGAGGCCGACCTTCGACACCGCGCAGTAGATGGAGAAGGCCAGGAAGATGTTGACCGCGATGACGTACCACCAGCCGACGGTGCTGGTGATGACGCTGTTGATCTCGCTCGTCGCGGTCTCCAGAGCCGTTCCCGCCACCTGGCTGAAGACGACCGTGCCGACGAGCAGGGCGAGGATGACGACCGAGGCCGGGATGAAGACCGGCCTGAAGATGTAGACCGGTGGTCGGCCGGAGGGGGTCTTCTCGGCGGTCTGGGTGGACTGGTCCGGCCCGGTCATTCGGGAGCCTCCTGGGTCGGGTGCGGGGCATGACGTCGACGCCCCGGCGTCGGCCGGCCGCGGGGCCGGCGGGCCGGGGGCAGCGGCCATCGTGCCACGCGTCGTCCACGTGGTCCTCCCGGCGCCGCGGAGCCGCAGGTCAGCGACCTGCGGCTGACGGCGCCACCCTCCCGCGCGCCGTCGATCAGCCGCCCAGGACGCGCGGCAGCGCCGCGCGGAAGAGGTCGCTGACGGTGGCGGCGGGCAGGACCTGGCCCTTGGCCCGCTGGCCCTCGACGAGCTGGTCCGCCCACCGGGCGGCGGCCGAGCGCTGGTCGGGGGTGCCGTGGTGGCCGGCGGAGTCGACGGCGCAGTCGCCGACCTCGCCGAAGCTGCGGACGAACGCCTCCACCCGCTGCTGGCGCAGCCGCTCGCCGCGCGGGTGCGAGAGGTAGTAGCCGCCGAGGGCGTCGGCCTCCAGCTCGGACCGCCGGGTCGCCTCGGCGTCACCGGCGTGGCCGTCGAAGAGGCCGAGCTCGTACTGCACGTGGTGGCCGTACTCGTGGGCGAGGATGCCGCGCGGTGCGACGTCGCCGAGACCGATCGCCTCCATGCCCTCGAGGATGCCGTCGCCCATGATGATCTTGTCGGGCAGACCGAGGCGCTGCTCCGGCGCGGCACCCGCCTCGCTGTAGGCGAAGGCGTTGAAGGAGAAGTACGGGTGGTCGCCGCCGCGGAAGCGGTCCTGGGCCAGCCAGCCCTGGACGAGGTCGACCAGCTGCTGCGCCTGGGCGGTCGGGATGCCGTAGGCGAAGCTCACGACGGGCACCATGCGGCTGTCGTCCATGATGACCGAGCCGTGCAGCGCGGCCAGCCGGATGTCCGAGCCGTCGACGTCCCAGAAGCCCTGGAGCGCACGGAAGGTCTTCTGCAGCTCCCGGGTGTGGCGGCCGTCGGTGCCGAAGCTCTGCGGGCCGTCGGGCTGGGTGAGCAGCGCCTCGTAGGTCGGCCAGTCCAGGGCGCCGGACAGCGAGAGCAGGACGAGGTCGGACTCGGTCCAGCCCGCGAGCTGGCCCTGCAGCCAGCCGTGGAGCGCGGTGTCCGTGCACTCCGCCGGGCCGCCCTCGACCAGGCGCTCCAGCTGCGCGGTCCGCGCCGGACGGTCCAGGCCGAGCGCGGCGTCCAGCGCCGCGGCCCGGGGACTGCGCTCCGGGACGAGCTCGCGCACGCGCTCGAGCACGGCCTGCCCGTCCTCCACCTCGCCCGCGGGGGCGGCTGCGGACGTGGTCGCGACCGGGGTGGACGGGGCGGCCGCGAGCGTCGGCCCGGCGGTCGTCGCGCCGAGCGCGCAGGCCAGGGCCAGCGCGAGCGCGGCCCGCGCGGTGCGGCGTGCCGGTGTCGTGGTGCGGCGTGTCGAAGTCATGGCGTGCTCTTTCCTCCCGAGTGAGCGACCGGTGCTCCGTGCGCCCCGCCGCCGGGAGGTACTCCACCACGCGAGGGCGAGGGCTGTCATCCCCCCCGAAGGGTGGTCCGCCACGCGCTAGCGTGGCGGGATGGACCTCGACCGCCTGCGCGTGCTGCTGCTGGCCGACACCCACGTGCCGAAGCGCGCCCGCGACCTGCCGGGGTCGGTGTGGGAGCAGGTGGAGGAGGCGGACGTCGTCGTCCACGCCGGCGACTGGGTCGAGCCCTCGCTCCTCGACGAGCTGGAGGCCAGGGCGGCGCGCCTCGTGGCCGTGTGGGGCAACAACGACGGGCCCGAGCTGCGCCGCCGCCTGCCGGAGGTCGCGCGGGTCGAGCTGGGCGGGCTGCGCTGGGGCGTCGTGCACGAGACCGGGCAGAAGGCCCGCCGGGAGGAGCGGATGCGCGCCGCCTACCCCGACCTGGACGTCCTCGTCTTCGGGCACAGCCACATCCCGTGGGACACCGCGCACGACGGCCTGCGCCTGCTCAACCCCGGCTCGCCGACGGACCGGCGCCGGCAGCCGGCCTGCACCGTCATGACCTGCACCGTGGGTGGCGGCGTGCTCGGCGAGGTCGTCCTGCACCGGGTGCAGGCGAGCGAGCAGCTCAGTCGGGGACGTCGCCCCGGCGCGGGGGCTCGCCCTCCTGGCTCTCCTCGTTGACGTCCACGGCGTCGCTGATCGCGGTGTTGACGTCGGGGGTGTCAGGCACGCTGTCCGCGCCGCCCAGGGAGGTGTCGGCGTTGAGGCCGCCCGATCCGCCCTCGGAGACGGTGCCCCCCTCCGACCCGGTGCCCTCTGCCGTCTCGTCGCGCTCGCGCTGCTCGTCGCTCATCCCGTCACGGTAGGCCGTGACGCCCGGCACTTCCTGGCGAACGCCCGGCGCCCGAGCGGCGCGCACGCATCCGGTGCGGGAGGAGGTCAGCCGTCGCCCTCGCCCAGGATCTGCGCCAGCCGCATCGCGTCGTGCGGGGCGTGGACCTTGACGTCGTTGTCGAAGTAGACGTAGACGTCCGCCTCCTGCGCCCAGCGCCGGACCCGCGACGCCCACACCTGCAGCGCCTCCTCGCCGTAGCCGCTGACGTAGAG
>JASKZT010000325.1 GCA_030145965.1 Ornithinimicrobium sp. | reverse complement strand
GCCAGGACGTTGCACGACTTCACGCTCCGCCCGTCCAGGTGGACCGTGCACGCCCCGCAGTTGCTGGTGTCGCAGCCGACGACGGTGCCGGTCTTGCCGAGGTGCTCCCTCAGGTAGTGGACGAGGAGCGTGCGGGGCGCCACCTCGTCCTCGTAGGCCATGCCGTCGACCTGCACGCGGATCCGGGTCATCTGGTCCTCCACGGGAGAATGGGACGTCGCTGTCCCTTGGCATCCTGGCCTCCCGCGAGGGCGTCCCGCAAGGGGGCGACCACGGGCCTCGTGCGTGCATACCCCTTGGCGGGCTCAACCGTGGCGGTGGATGGCACCGCTCGTGCGGCTGAGCGGCTCGCCCTCGCCGCCCCAGCGGTCGGCGATGATCTCGGCCGCGATGCTCACCGCCGTCTCCTCCGGGGTGCGGGCCCCGAGGTCGAGCCCGATCGGGCTGCGCAGCCGGGCCAGGTGGTCCTCGTCGAGGCCGGCCCCGCGCAGCCGGGCGAGGCGGTCCTCGTGCGTGCGCCGCGAGCCCATCGCCCCGACGTAGGCGAGGTCCGGGGCGCCCTCGCCGAGCAGCACCTCGAGCAGCGGCACGTCGAACTTCGGGTCGTGGGTGAGCACGCAGGCCACCGTGCGCGCGTCGAGGCGGCCGGCGGCCATCTCCTGCTGGACGTAGCGGTGCGGCCAGCTCACGACGACGTCGTCGGCCTCCGGGAAGCGCGAGCGGGTGGCGAACACGGGCCGGGCGTCGCAGACCGTGACGTGGTAGCCGAGGAAGGAGCCGACCCGCGCGACGGCGGCGGCGAAGTCGATCGCGCCGAAGACGAGCATCCGCGGCCGGGGTGCGTAGGAGGCGACGAAGACCCGCAGGCCCTCCCCGCGGCGCTCTCCCTCGGGGCCGTACTCGAGCGTGGCGGTGCGGCCCTGGGCGAGCATGCCGCGCGCGTCGTCGCCGACGGCCGCGTCGAGGCGGTCGGTGCCCAGGCTGCCGGCGGTCGGCTCGCCCTCCGGCCGCAGCACGAGGTGGCGCCCCAGGAGGGAGGCGTCAGGGTGCGCCACGACGGTGACCACCGCGACGGGACGGCCGGCGCGCACGTCGGCCGCGACCTCCTCCAGCTCGGGGAAGTCCTCGCGGGAGACCCGCTCGACGAAGACGTCGAGGATGCCGCCGCAGGTCAGGCCGACCCCCAGGGCCTCGTCGTCGGAGACGCCGTAGCGCCGGAGCACCGGGTGGCCCGTGTCGACGACCTCCCGGCCGAGCTCGTACACCGCGCCCTCCACGCAGCCGCCCGACACCGAGCCCACGGCCTCCCCGCCGGGGCCGACGAGCATGGCGGCCCCGGGCTGGCGGGGCGCGGAGCGCCAGGTCCCGACGACGGTGCCCACGGCCACGCGCTCCCCTGCCTCCCACCAGGTCAGCAGCTGGTCGAGGACGTCACGCATACTTCAGCCTCCCATGCCGCGCGTGCCGCGCACGGGCATCCGCGACCGTGTCGAGCACCTCCTGGAAGGCGGCGAGCGAGTGGCCGGCGACGAAGTCGTCGACGTGCGGCAGGCAGGCGACGATGCCCGCCTGGACCGGGAGGTAGCCCTCCTTGCCGCGATGAGGGTTGACCCAGACGACGCGGTGGGCGAGTGCCGCGAGGCGGCGCATCTGCTCGCCGAGCAGCTCGGGCCGCTCCCGCTCCCACCCGTCGCTGAAGACGACGACGACCGCACCCCGGGCGGTCCCGCGCCGGCCCCAGAGCCGCAGGAAGGCGCCGACCGACTCGCCCAGCCGCGTGCCGCCGGACCAGTCGGGCACGACCTCGCCCGCGGCGAGGAGCGCGCCGTCCGGGTCGCGCTCGCGCAGCGCCCGCGTGACGTGGGTCAGCCGGGTGCCGACCGTGAAGACCTCCGTGGTGCGCGGCGCCGCCTGGACCATCCGGTGCGCCAGGCGCAGGAGGGCGTCGGCGTAGCCGCTCATCGAGCCGCTGACGTCGACGAGGAGGACGACGCGGCGCGGCCGCGTGGCGCGGCGGCGGTAGCGGATGCCCGTCGGCTCGCCCAGGTGGCGCAGCTGGTCGCGGACCGTCGCCCGGCCGTCCACATCCCCGTGGGCGGAAGGCACGTGGCGCCGGGCCCGCCGCAGCGGCGGGCGCGTGCGCAGCGTCGCGAGCTGGCGGCGCAGCGCGGCGCGGTCGGACGGCGAGAGCCCGGCGACGTCGCGGTGGCGCAGCACCTCCCGGCTCGAGGCGACGGCTCGGACGACCTCCTCGGGCGGCTCACCGCCGCCCTCCCCCTGGTCCGGCTCCTCCAGGGGCGCCTGGAGGGTGGTCATCGGCGGGGGGTCCTGCCGGGCCACGGCGTCCAGGGGGCGCCCGGCGAACCAGCCGGAGAAGACCCGGTCGTAGGGCTCGACGTCGGCGGGCGAGGCGGTGAGCGTGCCGCGCCCAGCCCAGTAGACGCGGTCCCGGTCCCCCAGGCCGAGCCGCGCGCAGGCGGTGAGGAAGGTGCGTTCGCGGTCGGCCGTCACCGGCAGCCCGGCGGCCCGGCAGGCCCGCGCGAAGCCCAGCAGCGTCTGCCCGGCGTCCCAGCCCGGTGCGGCCGGCTCGCCCGCCCGCTCGCCGACCCCGGCCTGCTCGGAACCGTGCCCGTCCATGCCCGCCACGTCAGCCGGTGACCATCCGGTCGAGGGCGGCGCGCACCCGCTCGGCGTCCTCGCGGTACTTCACGGCCGCGCCGAGGGTCGCGGCCGCGGTCCGGGGGTCGAGGCGGCTCGAGCCGAGGGCGTGCAGCGCCCGCGCCCAGTCCAGCGTCTCGGCCACGCCGGGGGGCTTGAGGAGGTCGTCGTCGGCCCGGAGGCGCTGGACGAGGGTCACGACCTCCCGGGCGAGGGTCGCGTCGACCTCCGGCAGACGGGTGCGCACGATCTCCAGCTCGCGGTCCAGGCCGGGGTGCTCGATCCAGTGGTAGAGGCAGCGCCGCTTGAGCGCGTCGTGGAGCTCGCGCGTGCGGTTGGAGGTGAGCACGACGTAGGGCGGGATCCGGGCGGCCACGGTGCCCAGCTCGGGGATCGTCACGGTCCACGT
>JASKZT010000321.1 GCA_030145965.1 Ornithinimicrobium sp. | reverse complement strand
GGACTCGAAGCCCTCCTCGGACAGGCCCTCGCGCGTCGTCAGCGGCACGTCCCGCCCCCTCGTCCACGGCTCCACCGTGTCGACGCAGCGCACGGACGGGCTGCTCAGGACGCGTTCGGGGGCGTAGGCCTCGAGGATCCCGGTCATGCGCTGCGTCCGCCGGCGACCCGCGTCGCTGAGGGGCCGCTCGGGGTCGGCGCCGGCCCACGAGCCGCGGGGCACGGCGTGCGCGTGCCGCACGACGAGCAGCGGCCACGTGTCCAGCCCGCCGCCCTCGTGCCGGGCGACGACGGCCTCGAGCTGCACGCGGTCCCGCTCGCAGGAGAGCCGCCGGGCGGCCGGGGCCGGGGCGAGCCAGGCGACCTCGTCGACCTCGTGCTCGAGCGCACCGTCGCCGCCGACCACCTCGCCGGCCCAGTAGCGCACGTGCTTGGTCTGCCCGCCGACGAGGCGGTAGCGCGCATCGGGCAGCGGGACCCCCAGGCGCACCCGCAGGCCGGTCTCCTCCAGCGTCTCGCGCGCGGCGGCGGCGGCCCAGTCCTCGCCGGGGTCGAGCTTGCCCTTCGGCCAGGACCAGTCGTCGTACTTCGGCCGGTGCACCATGGCCACCTCGAGCACGCCCCTGCGCACCCGGTAGGGCACGACGCCGGAGGCCCGGACCGGCCGCTCCTCCGGGCTCACGACCGGGCGGCCCCTGCTGCGTACATGACGTCGACGGCCGAGCGCTCGAAGCCCAGGCGGCCGTAGGTGGCGATCGCGGCGCCGTTGTCGCCGTCCACGTAGAGCGTCGCGGTCTCGACCCCGACGTTGCGCAGGTGCTGCAGCCCCAGCAGGGTGACCGCCTTGCCCAGCCCGCGACCCTGGTAGTCGGGGTCGACGCCGACGACGTAGACCTCGCCGTTGACCGGCCCGCCGGGCTGGCCCGCCTCGACCTTGGTCCAGTGGAAGGCCGCCATCCGCGCCTGCCCGTCGGGGTCCAGCGACGTCCGGTCCTCCACGACGAGGAAGCCGTGCGGGTCGAACCACGGCTCCTGCTGGCGCTCGCCGAGGTCGGTCAGCGTCATCCGTCCCTGCTCGGCGTGGGTGGCGAAGGCGCGCGCGTTGACCGCCAGCCACGCCTCCTCGTCCTTGCCGACCCGGAAGGTCCGCACGGCGAAGCCCTCGGGCAGCTCGACGCGGTCGGGCAGCTCGGCCCACTCGCCGGCCAGCGGGCGGCTCATCTGCCACAGCTCGCGGACCACCTCGAGCCGGCGGGAGGTGTAGAGACGGCGCGCGTCATGCAGGTCGCCGTGCGACCACAGCCGCACCGCGGGCCAGCGCCCCAGGACGTGGTCGAGCAGCATCCCGCCCAGGCCCTGGCGGCGGTGCTCGGGGTCGACGACGAGCTCGCCGGAGGGGGCGTCGGGGTCGCTCTCGTCCACGTGCCCGTAGGCGAGCACGCGCGCCGTGGGCTCACCGGGGCGGTCGAGCACCACGAGGTGCACCGAGGTCGGCATGCTCTCCTCGCCCGGCAGGCGTCGCGCCTGGAGGACGGTCTGCTCGGACAGGGGGCGGACGCCGTCGTGCTGGGCCGCGCGGACGGCGAGGGCGAGGATGTCGCCCGACAGCCGCGGGGGCAGGGTGGGCAGCTCCTCGACGATGGGGCTCTGGCCTGGCATGGGGGTCAGTCTGGCACGCGTTCAGGCCTCGGGGCCTCGCGGCCCGCTGAACCGGTAGCCGACCCCCCGGATGGTCCCGATGAGCGACTCCCGCTCCGGTCCCAGCTTGGCCCGCAGCCTCCTGATGTGGACGTCCACGGTGCGCGTGCCGCCGTAGTAGTCCATGCCCCACACCTCCTGCAGGAGCGTGTCGCGGGTGACGACGCGACCGGGCCGCTGCACGAGGTAGCGGAGCAGCTCGAACTCCTTGAACGTCAGGTCGAGCGGCACGCCGCCGGCGCGCACGCTCCAGCTCGCCTCGTCGACGACCACGTCGGCGACCCGGATCGCCTCGGGCTCCTCGTCAGCGGCCTCGCCGGAGGAGGCGGCCCCGGCGCGGCGGGCGCCACCGCGCGCCAGCAGCAGCCGCACGCGGGCGGACAGCTCGGCCGGGCCGGCGGTGGAGAGGACGAGGTCGTCCATCGGCCAGCGCTCGTCGAGGATCGACAGCCCGCCGAGGTCGACCACCACGAGGACGGGGCACGACACGCCGACCGTCGCCAGGGAGCGCACGGTGCCGTGGGCGACGACGAGGTCGGTCACCGCGTCGACGACGACCAGGTCCGGCTCGGCCCCCGCGGCGAGCGGTCCCACGTCCATCGGGCCGACCCGCAACCGGTGCGGCAGGAGGGCGAGCCCGGGCGCGACCTCGGGCACCGCGGCGTCCACCGGGGCGCGAGTGGTGAGGAGGACCAGGTCGGCCACCGCCACAGGATAGGCGGCGTCCAGGGATACTGGACGGATGGTCCTCCCGTCCCGGCTGCGCGCACGCCTCGCCCCGTCGTCCTACGTGGCCGGGACCGTCGCCGTCGTCGTCGCCGTGCTGGCCGCGGCGGCGCTGTCCTCGCCGCTCGTCCTCGCCTTCGCCCTCGCCGCGGGCGCGGCCGTGCTCGCGTGGGGCTGGGCCGGCGCTCTGGACCTGCCGACGCCGCGCGGGACGCTGGGCGTCCTGCTCGTCGGCGGGGTCGCGCTCGTGCTCAGCGTCGCCACCCGGGGCGAGCCGCCGTGGCTGGACTGGGTCCCGGCCGCGCTGAGCATCGCGATGATCGCCGCCTTCACCCACCAGCTGCTCCGCGCCGACGGCCGCCCCCGCCTCGTGCAGTCGGTCAGCTCGGTCGTCCTCGCCCTGGCGCTCCTCACCTGCGCGGTCCTGCTCGTGCCGCCGGTGCGCTCGGAGGAGGGGCGCTGGCTCGTCGTCGGTGCCCTCCTCGCCGCACTCGCCTCCGCCGCCACCGACCTGCTCGGCCGCTACCCGGCCCTGCACAGCTGGCTCACGGCGCTGGCGATGACGTCCGGCGGCGCGGTCGCCGTCGGGCTCGCGCTCCTCACAGGGATGCCGTGGACCACCTGGCTCCTGCTCGGCGTGGCCGCCGGCGCGGTGAGCCACGCGGTCCGTGCGGTCATGTCCCCGCTGCCCTCGCTGGCCCTGTCCCGACCCCGCCTCGTGGCCGCCGTCGCCTCGGTCTTCGTCGTCGGCGTCGTCCCCTACCTCGTGGCCCTGGCCTTCGTCCCGGAGGCCCTCACCGGCTGAGCGGTGGGTGGAGGAGGCGCTCGCCGCCTACGATGAGACGCGTGCCCATCGAGATCGACCCCACCATGCACCCCGACCTCGCGCCCCTGGCCTGGATGATCGGCTCCTGGGCCGGCGCCGGCGTCGTCGGCTACCCCTCCATCGAGTCACGCCACTTCGGCCAGGAGGTGGAGGTCACGCACGACGGCCGCCCCTTCCTGCAGTGGACCTCTCGCGCCTGGTTCCTCGACGAGGACGGCCAGAAGGGGAGCCCGTCGGCCGTCGAGACCGGCTTCTGGCGCCCGCAGCCCGACGGGGAGGTCGAGCTGCTCCTGGCCCACCCGACCGGCATCGTCGAGATGTACTACGGCCGGACGAGCCCGGCCAAGGTCGAGGTGCGCACCGACGGCGTGATCCGCAGCCCGCAGGCCAAGGAATACACCGCGGCGCACCGCCTCTACGGCTACGTCAACGGCGCGATGATGTGGGTCATGGACATGGCCGCGACGGGGCACCCGCTGCAGTCGCACGTCTCCGCCGAGCTCAAGCGGGTCTAGCCCCCGCACGCGGAGGGGCCCGGACCACGCGTGGTGGTCCGGGCCCCTCGTCGCGTCAGCTCGCGGTCAGCGGCGCGTGGTGTCGTCGCCGCGGCGGTGGGTGTCCTCGTCGACGACATCCACCTCCTCGCGGGAGACGTCGGTGGT
>JASKZT010000300.1 GCA_030145965.1 Ornithinimicrobium sp. | reverse complement strand
ACCGCTACCGTCACCTGTTGCGGGGAGTCGGTCGGGGTCATGACTACATACCTCCAAATTGGGGAAGACGGACGTAGAGGACCTGGGTGAAGGCCAGATAGATGCCGACAACGACCGCCGCGTTGACGGCGAGGTCCAGCGCCATCTGCCGGACCGAGCGGCCGTCGTCACGCATGCTGATCGAGATGATCGTCGTGAAGACAATCCCGGCCACCAGGAAGCCCAGCCAGGGCAGGGCGACCACCCACGCGGTGAGGAGCGCCACGGCACGGCCGAGGTCTGCCCAGCGCAGAGCTGCCTCCTCGTGCACCTCGTCGACGTGACGGGTGCGCCACCCCATGATGATGAGCCACAGGCTGAGCACCGCCAGGATGACCATGACGGCGTCCGGCAGGAGGTGGGTGTGGGGAAAGCGATAGGCGCGCTGCACCCAGAACGAGGCGACGAGGGCCAGGAGGAGGCCCCCGGTGAGGAGGTTCTTCATGCGCGGTCCTTCTCTACCTCGGTCACCATGCTGTCCACGTCGGGCCGCTTCCTGTTCTGCCAGAGGGGGAAGAGCAGGCCGGCCACGGTCATCAGGATCAGCACGATGCTCAGCGGGCGTGTGAAGAAGGACGTCCACGGCAGCACTCGGTCTGTCGACGTCAGCAACCCCTGGACCAGACCGCGCTCGGCGATCGGGCCGAGGACCAGACCGAGGACGATCGGTGCCACCCCGACCCCGGCCCGACCCAGGAAGTAGGCAAGCACACCGAGGACCAGCATGATGACGACGTCCACGAAGGAGCTGCGGATCGCGAAGGCCCCGACGACGGACATGACGGCGATGGTCGGCGCCAGGTAGCGAGCCGGCAGTCGCACCACCCCTCGCTGCAGGGCACGACCGCCGATGAGACCGACGGGGGCCATCATGAGGGCCGACAGGGCGAGGGCGAACGCGAAGGTGTAGACGAGGTCGCCCGACTGGGAGAACAGGTCGGCCCCCGGTCGCAAGCCCTGGAGCAGGAGCACGCCCAGCACGATCGCGTCCGGTGGCGTCCCGGGCACGCCCAGCGTCAGCGTCGGGATGAAGCCGCCGCCGACGGTCGCGTTGTTGGCGGACTCGGCCGCGACGACGCCCTCGGCGCTGCCGTGACCGTACTCCTCGCGCTTCTTCGACGTCCGCTTGGCTTCGTTGTAAGCCACCAGGTTGGCGACGCTGCCTCCGGCGCCGGGCAGAATGCCGATGAGAGACCCGATGACCGAGGACTTCAGGACATTGCCCGGGCGCCGGACGAGGTCGACCGCCATCCGCAGGGCGCTCCGCTGCTCGTCGGTCGTGTCCTGCTGGACGTCGAACTCCCGGGACCGCCGGGCCACCAGCTTGATCACCTCGGGAACGGTGAAGAGCCCGATCAGAGCCGGCACGAGGGGGACGCCCCCTTGCAGCGTGGGCTCACCGAAGGTGAACCGGACGTCACCGCCGACCGGCGAGATGCCCACCGTGCCCAACAGGACCCCCAGGGCTCCACCGATCAGCCCCTTGAGGACCGAGCCGGTGCTCATCCCGATGATGATGGTGAGCCCGAAGATGGCGACCCAGAAGTACTCCTGGGGTCCGAACCGGAGCGAGAAGTCGGCCAGCGGCGGAGCCAGGAAGAGCAGGAAGAGGACCCCGACGAGTCCGCCGACCACCGAACCGACCGTGGCCGCGATGATGGCCTCTTCGCTGCGCCCCTGCTTGGTCATGCGGTAACCCTCGAACGCCGTCGCGATCGAGCTGGGCGTGCCAGGCGCGTTGACCAGGATCGCGGTGAACGACCCGCCGTAGATGGCACCCATGTAGAAGGCACCGAGCAGGACCAGCCCCGGTCCTGGCTCCATGGCGAAGGTGAACGGGACGAGCAGCGCCAGACCCATGGTGGCGCTGAGGCCGGGCATGGCACCGAGGGCCATGCCCGCGACCGTGCCCACGAACACGATCAGCAGCGTCATCGGGCTCAGGAGGTCGATGAGCCCGGCAAGGGCATCATTCATCGAGCAGCCCCAGCGAGCCGAGCAGCTCCTCGTACTCAGTGGTGCGGCTCTCGAGCAGCTCGACGGACTCGTCCGGGTCGTAGTTCTCCAGCACGAAGGCCTGCTCCCTGAAGTCCTCGATCAAGGTCTCGTCCTCGTTGACGGCGGCGAAGGCCTCGGCGAGCTTGTCGACGATCTCGTCCGGGGTGTCCTCCTGGACGCAGACGCCGCGGTAGGCCCCGTCGGCCATGTCGATGCCCTGCTCTGCGAACGTGGGCACGTCGAGTCCCTCCATACGCTCCTCGGACGCGACGGCGAGTGCCTTGACCTGGTCGCCGAGCTGAGAGATCTGGGGCGTGTAGCTCATGAGGGCGTCGACGTGGCCGCCCAGGAGCGCCGGGACGGCGGCCCCGGTGCCGTCGAACGGCGTGTAGGAGACCTCGAGGCCCGCGGCGTCGGCGAACTGGAGGGTGCCCAGGTGGTTGGCGCTGAAGTCCCCGCTGCCACCGACCGACATGGCGCCCGGCTTCTCCTTGGCGGCCGCGATGAAGTCGTCGAGGGTCTCCATCTCGCTGTCGGCCGGGACGAGGAGCGCGTTGGGGGTGCTCTGGAAGAAGTAGACCGGCTTGATCTGCTCGGTCTCGTAACCGGCGTCGTCGCGCAGCATGGGCTGCAGGATGATGTGGGGGATGTTGCAGCCCATCACCGTGTAGCCGTCCGGCCGCGAGCGCGTGAGCTCGGACCAGCCGAGGGCGCCGCCGGCTCCGGGCTGGTACGAGATCGACACGCTCTGGCCGAGCTCCTCCTGGAGCGGCTTCTGCTGGAGCCGGGCGGTGATGTCCGACTCACCGCCCGGGTCGAACGGCAGTACGTAGTCGATCCGCTTCTCCGGGTAGTCCGCAGCGGCGTCACCACCACCGCCACAGGCGGAGAGCCCGAGCGCGAGGACGGGCAAGAGGGCGAGGGCCTTGGTGCGGTGCTGAATCATCATTGACTCCTTGGGTATGACGGTGGGGACGGTCCTGCTCTAGAGGGCGGCGACGATGGCCTCGACGACGTCGTCGGTCGTGGCGCTCCCGCCGACGTCACGGGTGCGGACACCGGCTGCGGTCGTCTTGTCGACCGCCTCCCGCAGGCTGGTGGCTTCCTCCGGATGGCCGAGATGGTCGAGCATGAGGGCCGCGGAGAGGATGGCGCCGATCGGGTTTGCCACGCCCTGTCCGGCGATGTCGGGGGCGGAGCCGTGGACGGGCTCGAACATCGACGGGGTCCGGCGCTCGGGGTTGAGGTTGGCGCTGCTCGCCAGCCCGAGGCTGCCGGCCATGGCGCTCCCCAGGTCGGACAGGATGTCTGCGTGCAGGTTGGTCGCCACGACGACGGAGAGGTCCTCAGGTCGCAGCACGAATTTGGCCGCCATGGCGTCGACCAGGACCTTCTCAGTCTCGACGTCGGGATAGTCCGCTGCGACGCGGGCGAAGACGTCGTCCCAGAGGACCATCCCGTACTGCTGGGCGTTGCTCTTTGTCACGCACGAGAGCTTCTTGCGCTCGCGGGTACGGGCCAGGTCGAAGGCGAAGCGCATGATGCGCTCCGTGCCGGTCTCCGTGAAGACAGCACTCTGCACCGCGACCTCTCCGGCACCAGGGCGCCCTACGAAGTTCCGGCCGCCGAAACCGGCGTACTCACCTTCGCTGTTCTCCCTCACGACGACCCAGTCCAGGTCGCGGTCGTGCGCGTCCACGATGGGCGAGGGCACACCGGGGTGGAAGGTGACCGGCCGGATGTTGGCCCACTGGTCGAACCCCTGACAGATCGCGAGGCGCAGGCCCCACAGCGTGACGTCGTCGGGCACGGACGGCCAGCCGACGGCGCCGAAGTAGATGGCGTCCATGTCCCGCAGCTGGTCCAGACCGTCCGCCGGCATCATCCGGCCGTGGCGCTCGTAGTACTCCGTCCCCCAGTCGAAGTCGTGCCACTCCAGCGCGAAGGTGGGGTGCCGCTCCTGCAGCGCCGCGAGGACGCGCTTCCCCGCCTCGACCACCTCCGTGCCGACTCCGTCCGCCGGGACCGCGGCGATCCTGTGAGTACTCGTCATGCCCGGACGCTAGGCGGGGCACGTGGAGCCTGTCCAAGACGCGTTATGGATGCCCGTCATCCAATCGGCTTATCTTCCCAGGCCACGGCCCTGCAACCGCCGTATCAAGTAATGCCTTGGCTGCCGGAGTCAGGCGCGTGGGCCGGTGGATGATGTCCACCTGCAGCTCCATCGTGCCGGTCAGCCGGCACACCCGGGCCCCGGCCCGTCGCGCCAAC
>JASKZT010000281.1 GCA_030145965.1 Ornithinimicrobium sp. | reverse complement strand
GGCCTCGCGCTGGCGCCGACGCTGGGCGCCTGAGCCGGCTCCTACTCGCCGTCCTCGGCGACCCGCTCGTCCTGGAGCTGCTCGCGGCGCCGGGCGATGCGCGCCTCGACCCGCCGCTCCAGGCTGGCGGCCATCCGCTCGCGGTCGCGCGCGAGGAGGAAGTAGGAGACGACCATCGACAGCAGCGCGCCGCCGACCGCGGCCCAGGGCAGCGGGGTCCCGAGCAGGAGCAGCACGCAGAAGAAGCCGACGAAGATCATCAGCCGCATGACGGTGTAGCGGAAGGCGATCACGTGCTCACCCCGGAGTAGGAGTGCAGACCGGTCATGAGCAGGTTGACGACCGTGTAGTTGATGATGATGCAGGCGAAGCCGGCGATCGCGACCCACGTGGAGCGCCGCGTCGACCAGCCGGTCGTCGCGCGCGCGTGCAGGTAGGCGGCGTACACGGCCCAGATGACGAAGGTCCAGGTCTCCTTGGGGTCCCAGCCCCAGTAGCGGCCCCACGCCTGCTCGGCCCAGATCGCGCCGGCGATGAGGGTGAAGGTCCACAGCGGGAAGCCCACGATGTGCAGGCCGTAGGTCATCTGCTCCAGCCGCCGCGCGGCCGGCAGGGCGCGCAGCCAGCCGGTGACCTCGCCCTTGCTCTCGGCCCGGTCCTTGAGGAGGTAGGCCGTGCCCAGCGCCGCGCCGATCGTCAGGAGCGCGACCGAGAGGGTGGCGACGACGACGTGGATGACCAGCCAGATGCTGTTGAGCGCCGGCATGAGCTGGGAGGCCTCGGTGTACCACGCCAGCTTGGCGGCGCCGAGGAAGACGACGGCCGGGAGGGTGATGAAGGCACCCAGCCAGAGCCGGTCCTTGCGCAGGCTCCACGCCGAGTAGACGACGAGGACGAAGGAGACGGTGAACAGGGTGAACTCGTACATGTTGCCCAGCGGCCAGCGCGAGACCGACAGGCCGCGCAGCGCCGTGCCGGCGACGACCGCGAGGGTGGCCAGCCAGGTCAGCTGCAGCCCGAGGACCCCCCAGCGTCGGCTCGGCGCGGGCTGCGCCCCGTCGGTCCCGGTCCCGTCGGGCGAGGTCGGGGCGGAGGTGTCGCCTGACGCCCCGACGGTCACCGGCGTGCGGCGGTCGGCGCCGACGGCGCGGCTCTCGCGCACCGACCCGGTCACGGCCAGGTGCACGCAGAAGGCCACCATCGCGATCGCCAGGACGACGATCGACGCCCAGATGAAGTAGTCGGAGGCGACGGCGTACGTCGTGTTCGTCATGTCCGTGTGTCCTTGTCTGTCACCACGCGGCCGCCGCCGGCGTCCGCGATCCGCTCGACGACATCGTCGACGAGCTCCTCGAGCCCGGGGTCGGTGCCCTTGGGCAGGCCGGCGACGGTCACCTCAGTATGACGCCTCGCCCCGCCGTCGGTGTCCGGGGCCGCCGGCTCGACGCGGACGAAGACCCGCCGCCGGCGCACGCCGAGCATGAGGCCCAGCCCCAGCAGGGCCAGCCCGGAGAAGAGCAGGGCCGGCACGCGACCGGGGTCGTGGCGGACCATGAGCCCGCCCCACCGGATGACGCTCTCGAGCTCGACCGAGCCCCGGTCGCCGGCCAGCTCCAGGGTGTCGCCCGGCCGGATGAGCAGGCTGACGGGGCTGCCGTCCTCCTGCAGCACCTGGTCCATGCCGTCGGTCTCGAGGGCGAAGACGGACTGGGCCCGGCCCTCGGGGTAGAGGTCACCCTCGAAGACCGCGAGCACGAGCGCGGGGTCGACCAGGTCCGGGAAGGACGAGATCGGTCCGAGCTCGGGGTCGAAGTCGAGCGTCGGCAGGAAGCCGCCGGCGAAGCCCAGGGCGGGGTCGGCGCCGGGCACCTTGATGACGCCCTCGGAGGCGTAGTTGTTGTCCTGCGGCAGGAAGGTCACCGCGTCGCTGAAGAGGATGTCGCCGTCGGCGTCGCGGACGTTGACGACCGGCGCGTAGCCGTTGCCGAGCAGGAAGACCGAGGTCCCCGCCACCTGCATCGGGTCGTTGACCGCGAACTGCTGCACCGTCGCCTCCCCGTCCGTCCCCTCCTGGACGGTGGCGACGCCGCGGAAGACGCGCGGCTGGCCGAACTGCGCGCCCTCGGCCTCGGTCTCGAACTGCACGTCGAGGACGTCCAGGCGCAGCGAGTAGACGGGGATGGTGTCGGGGTCCACGAGCGGGCCGAGGTGGAGGGTGTCGAAGGAGCTGGGGCCCGTGGTGACCGTCTCCCTCTCCTTGACGATGATCTCCCCGCGCCAGCCGAAGAGGTGCCCGACGCCCACGGAGACGTTGACGCCCAGGACCGCCAGGTGGAAGAGGAGGTTGCCGGTCTCCTTGAGGTAGCCCTTCTCGCCGGCGACGACGAGGGCGCCGTCCTCCTCGGCGCGGACCCGGTAGCGGCGCCGCCGCAGCTCGGCCCGCGCCGCCTCCACGACGGCGGCCGGCTCGGCTGCGACGACGGCCGAGCCGTGGGCGGGCAGCCGCCGGAGCCGGGCCGGCGTGCGCGGCGGCTGGGCCCGCAGCGCCTCCAGGTGCTGGCGGCTGCGCGGCAGGATGCAGCCGACGAGGCTGACCATGAGGAGCAGGTAGATCGAGGCGAACCACGGGGAGGCGTAGACGTCGAACATCCCGATGCGGTCCAGCCACGGCGCGACGTCGGGGTTGTCCTCGAAGTAGCGGCGCACCCGCACGGGGTCGACCCCGCGCTGGGGGAAGATCGACCCGGGGATGGCGGCGAGCGCCAGCAGGAGGAGCAGGGCGAGCGCCGTGCGCATGCTCGTGAGCTGGCGCCATACCCAGCGGACCCAGCCGAGAGGACCCAGCCGCGGGCCGCCGAGGGCGGTGCGGTCCTTGGGGTAGCTCGGCTCGATGCGCTCGGGGGCCTGCGTGCCGGCCATGTCAGATCACCGTCGTGAAGTTGCTGGTGAGGCGGGTCTGCACCCACGCGGTCGCCTCGGCCCAGACCCCGAGGAGCATGAGCAGCCCGAGGGCGACGAGCAGCCCGCCGCCGACGCGCTGCACGAGCACGTAGTGGTCGCGCAGCCAGCGCGAGGCGCGGCTGACCCAGCCCAGGCCGGCGGCGACGAGGACGAACGGCACCCCCAGGCCGAGGCTGTAGGCGGTGCCGAGCACGAGCGCCCGCCCGACCTGGTCGTCACCGGGCAGGATCGAGGTGCCCAGCGTCTGGATGGCCGCGAGCGCCGGCCCGGTGCACGCGCTGAAGCCGAGCCCGAAGGCGACACCCAGCAGCGGCGCGCCGGCCAGGCCCGCCGCGGGGCGCCAGCGCACCTGCCAGGAGGACGAGGGCTGCAGCAGCATGAGGACGCCCAGGGCCAGCACGACCGCGCCGGCGAGGCGCAGCAGCAGCCCCTGGTGCTGCGTCAGCGCCAGGCCGAGGCCGGAGATGACCACGCTCATGAGGAGGAAGACGACCGTGAAGCCGAGGACGAAGAGGAGGGCGCCGAGGACCAGCCGACCGCGGGGCGCGGGGGTCTGCCCGGCCGGCGTCATCCCGCCGACGTAGCCGAGGAAGCCCGGCACGAGCGGCAGGACGCAGGGGGAGGCGAAGGAGACCAGGCCCGCCAGCGCGGCGACGAGCACCGCGCCCAGCAGGGGCCCGGAGAGGACGAGCTCGCTCACCGTGAGGCTTCCCCGGCCAGCACGTCCTCGACCAGGCCCCGCAGCGTGGACGCCTCGACGGGGCCGCTGACCCGGGCGGCCACCCGGCCCTGCCCGTCGAGCACCATCGTCGTCGGGGTCGCGACGGCCAGTCCCTCGAGCTGGGCGCGGGTGCGGCCGCCGTCGTCCTGCAGCGAGGGGTAGGAGACGCCGTAGCGCTCCTGGAAGGCCAGGGCCGTGGGGATCGAGTCGCGGATGTTGACCCCGACGAACTGCACCGGCTCACCGGCCTCCTGCATCTCGCCGGCGACCTCCTCCAGGTCGGGGGTCTCCTGGATGCAGGGCCCGCACCAGGAGCCCCACACGTTGATGACCACGACCTCGCCGCGGTGGTCGGCGGAGGACCAGGGCTCCTCCTCCAGCGTGGTGCCCTCGAGGGTGACGACCGTCTCGCGCTCGTCGGCGACCAGCGCCTGCACGGTCCCGTCGCCGGCGACGTAGCCCTTCTGGTCGCCCTGGCGCATCTGGTCGTTGATCGTCGAGCCCTCGCCGCTGCAGCCGGCGAGCGCGAGCGAGGCGGCGGCGAGCAGGGCGCCCGCGCCCCGGGCGGGAAGCCTCACCGGATCACCTCGGTGGAGGTGCCGGTGACGTCGAGCGCGCCGGGCAGCAGGTGGGCGGCGGGCTCGGTGTAGGTGAGGTCGACCGGCTCGCTGCCGTGGAAGGTGACGCTGGTCAGCGAGGCCAGCGTGCACTCGCGACGACGCGGGTGGTGCCAGAGGCGCTTGCGCTCGAGGGACCGGCGCAGCGTCCAGACCGGCAGCTGGTGGCTGACCATGACGGCCTCGTGCCCCTCCGCCGTGGCCCGCGCGGCCTCGAGCGCCCCGGTCATCCGGCCGGCGATGTCCTCGTAGGGCTCGCCCCAGGAGGGCGTGAACGGGTTGGTGTAGGCCTTCCAGTGCCGGCGCCGCCACAGCGCGCCGTGGCCGCGTCCGATGGTCAGCCCCTCGAAGTGGTTGGTGGACTCCACGAGCCGCTCGTCGACGCCGACCTCCAGCCCGTGGGCCGCGGCGACCGGCGCGGCGGTCTCCTGCGCGCGCTCCAGCGGGGAGGCCACGACGTGGGTGATGTCGTGGTCGGCGAGGGCGTCCGCGGCGGCCTGCGCCATCTGCCGGCCGCGCTCGGAGAGCGAGTAGCCGGGCAGGCGCCCGTAGAGGAGCCCGTCGGGGTTGTGCACCTCCCCGTGACGCATGACGTGCACGACCGTCACGGGGGTGCCGTCGGGCAGGGCTCGAGGCTCGCGGGCGGCGTCGGACATGCCCCCCAGTCTCCCATGCGTTGCTGGGACGGGACTGGGCCGCCCGGACGGTTGGCCCGGGCGGCGGGGGCGCCGCGGTGGCACCCGTGCGGCGGGTCAGGCGACCTCGGCCGCGGACTCCTCGATCGCGCGCACGGTGCGCTCCACCGCCTCGTCGTCGTGGGCGGCGGAGACGAACCAGACCTCGTAGCAGCTCGGCGGCAGGTGCACGCCGCGGCTGAGCATGGCGTGGAAGAAGCGGCCGAAGAGCGCGGTGTCCTGGTCGCGCGCGTCGTCGTAGTCGTGCACCTGCCCCTCGCGGAGGAAGACGCTGAACATCGAGCCGACCCGCTGCACACGGTGGGGGATCCCGTGGCGGCCGAAGGAGTCGGTGACCGCGGTCGTGAGGGCGTCCGCGACCTCGTCGAGGCGGCGGTAGACCTCCGGGGTGCAGGCCTGCAGCGTGGCCAGGCCGGCGGCCGCCGCGACGGGGTTCCCCGACAGCGTCCCGGCCTGGTAGACGGGCCCCTCGGGGGCGAGCATCGCCATGACCTCGGCCCGTCCGCCGAAGGCCGCGGCCGGGAAGCCACCACCCATGACCTTGCCGAAGGTGAAGAGGTCCGGGGCGCCCGAGGGGGTCACGCCCTCCAGCCCGAGCCACCCGGCGGCGGAGGCGCGGAAGCCGGTCATGACCTCGTCGCTGACCAGGAGGGCGCCATGCTCCCGGGTGATCCGGCGCAGGCCCTCGGTGAAGCCCGGCGCCGGCGGCACGACGCCCATGTTGCCCGGTGCCGCCTCGGTGATGACGGCGGCGATCTGCGGACCGCGCTCGGCGAACGCCCGCTCGACGGCGGCGAGGTCGTTGTAGGGAAGCACGATCGTCTCCCCCGCCGAGCTCGCGGGCACGCCGGGGCTGTCCGGCAGCCCGAAGGTGGCCACCCCCGAGCCCGCCGAGGCCAGGAGGGCGTCGACGTGGCCGTGATAGCACCCGGCGAACTTCACCACGGCCGAGCGACCGGTGAAGCCGCGCGCCAGGCGGATCGCGCTCATCGTGGCCTCGGTGCCCGAGCTGACGAGGCGCACCTGCTCCACCGGCTCCACGCGGGAGACGAGCTCCTCGGCCAGCAGCACCTCGCGCTCGGTCGGCATCCCGAACGAGAACCCGCCCGCGGCGGCCTCGCCGACCGCGCGGAGCACGTCGGGGTGGGCGTGGCCGAGGATCATCGGCCCCCACGAGCAGACGAGGTCGACG
Organism: Ornithinimicrobium sp.; assembly: GCA_030145965.1. Taxonomy (GTDB): domain Bacteria; phylum Actinomycetota; class Actinomycetes; order Actinomycetales; family Dermatophilaceae; genus Ornithinicoccus. Next base: position 853 of record JASKZT010000281.1, on the reverse strand, counting down.
TAGCGGCGCCCGTCGGCGTCCCACAGCCAGGGCCCCTCCGCCCGTGCCGCGAAGCGCGGCGTCCCGCCGACCGACCCGTAGGCGCGCACGGGGGAGTTGACGCCGCCGGGGACCACCTCGCGGGCCCGCCGCATGAGGCGCTCGGAGACCGGGGCGTCACGGGGGTAGGGGGTCTGCTCGGCGTGCGCTGCGGTGTGGGCGGTCATCCCACCAGCCTGCCACGTCCGGGGCAGGGTGCTTGTCACGGCGTCGGCAGCGGGCCTACCGTCGAGGGACCACCCGCGCCGAGGACGGAGCTGCCCATGGAGGACCGACCCGAGCCGCCCGGCCGCGGCCCGTGCGACGCGAGCGGGATGATCGAGATCCACCGGATGTACCGCCGCGGCTTCCGCGAGGGACCGGCGCTGGTCGCGGCCGTCGCCGAGGGTGACACCTCGCACGCCGACGCGGTCGGCGACCACCTGGCCATGCTGTCCACGAGCCTGCACGCGCACCACGAGTTCGAGGACGCCCACCTCTGGGAGACCCTCGACGAGCGCGCACCGGCCTGCGCCCTGCACGTCGACCGGATGCGCGGCCAGCACGCGCAGATGCTCGTCCATCTCGCGGCGCTCGACCGGGCGCTGCCGACCTGGCGGGCCGGCGGGCGGGCCCAGGACGCGGTGGCGGTGACCGAGGCGCTCGACGGCGTGAACGCCGGGCTCGCGGTGCACCTGCCCGACGAGGAGGAGCACATCGTCCCGGTGATGGAGCGGGTGCTCAGCCAGGCCGAGATCGACGCGGCCGGCCGGCACGGGCGCCGGGCCACCCCCAAGGGCAAGGCGTGGGCCCAGCTGGGTGCCATCCTCGACGC
>JASKZT010000276.1 GCA_030145965.1 Ornithinimicrobium sp. | reverse complement strand
GCGACGATCGCCGTGCCGTGCTGGTCGTCGTGGAAGACGGGGATGTCCAGCTCCTTGCGCAGCCGGGCCTCGATGTAGAAGCAGCGCGGCGCCGAGATGTCCTCGAGGTTGATGCCGGCGAAGCCGGGCGCGAGGGCCTTGACGATGCGCACGATCTCGTCGGCGTCGTGGGCGTCCAGGCAGATCGGGAAGGCGTCGATGTCGGCGAAGCGCTTGAACAGGGCCGCCTTGCCCTCCATGACCGGCAGCGCCGCGAGCGGGCCGATGTCGCCCAGGCCGAGGACGGCCGAGCCGTCGGTGACGACGGCGACGGTGTTGCGCTTGATCGTCAGCGTGCGGGCGTCCGCGGGGTTCTCGGCGATGGCCTGGCAGATCTTGGCCACGCCCGGGGTGTAGACGAGGGAGAGGTCGTCGCGGTTGCGGATGGGCAGCCGGGAGCGCACCTCGAGCTTGCCGCCCAGGTGCGCGAGGAAGGTGCGGTCGCTCACCCGGCCGATCTCGGTGCCCTCGACCTGGCTGACCGCCTCGACGACCTCGGCCGCGTGGTCGGTGCCGTGGGTGGCGATCGTGAGGTCCGCCTGGAGCCGCTCGGTGCCCGACTCGCTGATGTCGACGGCCGTGACCATGCCGCCGACGTCCGAGACCGCCGTCGTGATCTCGCTCACCGCCGTGACGCGGGCCGGGAGCTCGAGGCGGACGGTGATCGAGTTGGACACGGAGGGCACGGGGCTCATGGGGCCATTCTCCGCCTTCGCCCCCGGCGCCCCGACAGGTGCCCGCTCAGCGCGCCCAGCGCACCACGTCGTCGCACCACCGGCCGAGCAGCTCCTCGTCGTGGGAGGCGACGAGGACGCCGCACCCGCTGGCGTGCTGGTGGTGGTGCACGGCCTCGAGCACGTCGACCGCGGTGGCGGCGTCGACCATCGAGGTGGGTTCGTCCAGGAGGAGGTAGTCGGGGTCGAGGGCCAGGGCCCGCGCCACGACCACCCGCTGCAGCTGGCCGCCGGACACCTCGTCCGGGCGGCGCCCGGAGAGGTCGGGCGGCAGCCCGACGCGCGCCAGGAGCGCGACGACCTCCTCGTCGCGCACGCGCCGGCCGCGGCCGCCCAGGCGCAGGGGCTCGGCCACGACCTGGCGCACCGTCCAGCGGGGGTCGACGGCGCCGCGGGGGTCCTGGGGCACGAGCGCCACCCGCCGGCGCAGGGCCGCCGGCACCCGGTGCCCGGTGCCGCGGACGGGCCGGCCGTCCACGACGACGCGGCCGGAGCGCGGCGGGTGGAGCAGGGCGAGCGTGCGCAGGAGCGTCGTCTTGCCCGCGCCGGAGGGGGCGGTCAGCCCGGTCGTGCGGTCCCGGGGCACGTGCAGGTCGAGGTCGCGGAGGACGACCTGGCCCTCGCCGCGGGCGACGGTCAGCCGCTCGGCGCGCAGACCGGGGCCGTCGGTCGGGGCCGGGCCCTGCAGCGCCTCGCGGGGGGTGCGGTGCGGGACCTGGCGGTGGGCGGCCCCGCGGGCGCGGGCGACGAGCTCGGCCGGGGCTCCCCGGTCCACGGTCCGCCCCGCGTCGAGGACGACCACCTCGTCGGCCACCTGCTCGGCCAGGGCGAGGTCGTGGGTGACGACGAGCACGGCCCGCCCCTCCTCGGTGGCGAGCCGGAGCAGCAGGTCGCCGCTGGCGCGGGCCCGGTCCGCGTCGAGCCCCGCCGTGGGCTCGTCGGCGAGGACGAGGGCCGGGTCGCCGAGGAGGGCGAGCGCGTTGGAGACGCGCTGGGCCTGGCCGCCGGACAGCTGGCCGGGCAGCCGGCGCCACCAGGCGGGGTCGACGTCGTGCCGGCGGGAGGCGCGGGCGACGGTGGCGGCGACCTGCGCCCCGGCCACGTGCACGGCGGCCTTCTCGCGCAGGTGGGCCCCGACGCCCAGCACCGGCGTCAGCGTGGCCAGGGGCGCCTGGGGCAACCAGGCGACGAGCCGCCCCCGCACCCGCTCCCGCTCGGCGGGGTCCGGGGCGAGCAGGTCGGTCGTGGCGTCGGCCCCGTGCCAGCGGGCCGTGCCGCGGACGAGGGCGCCCGAGGGGAGCATCCCCAGCAGCGCCGAGACGGTGGTCGACTTGCCGGCGCCGCTCGGGCCCAGCAGCACGGTCAGCCTCCCCGGCCGGACGCGCAGGTCGACCTCGTGCAGCACCGTGGTCCAGTCCTGGCCCCCGGCGGGCAGCGCGACGCCGAGCCGGTCCACGACGAGCCCCTCCCCCGCGCTCACGACCGCCCCACCGCCCGGGGGCGCAGCTGCTCGGCGAGCAGGAAGACGACCAGGCTGAGGGCGACGAGCACGAGCCCGGGCAGCACGGCGGGCCACCAGGCGCCGGCGAGGACCGCCGAGCGCGACTGCTCGATGATGGTGCCGAGGGAGGTGCGGTCGTCGCCGAGCCCGAGGCCGAGGAAGCTGAGCGCCGACTCGTGCATGACGGCGTGGGGCACCATGAGCACGGTCGCGACGAGCACGCGGCCCGCGACGTGGGTGAGCTGGTGCCGGGTGAGCACCCACCAGCGCCCGGCCCCGGCCCCGACCGCCGCCTCGACGAAGCCGACGGTCGACATCGCGAGCAGCTCGCCGCGCACCAGCCGCGCGGTCGTCGTCCAGTGCGTCGCGGCCACGCTGATGACGACGCTGGTCAGCGACGGGCCGAGCATGGCGACGAGGACGATGCCCAGCACGAGGTGCGGCAGGGCGTTGACGGCGTCGACGAGACGCATGAGCAGGGCGTCGGCCACCCCTCCCCCGCGCCGGGCCAGGGCCCCGGCCAGCCCGCCGACGAGGGTGCCCACGACCCCGGCCGACACCGCCGCGGCCAGGCCGACGAGCAGGGAGACCCGGGCGCCGTCCAGGGTGCGGGCGAGCAGGTCGCGGCCGGCCTGGTCGGTGCCGAAGAGGTGCTCGCCGGACGGCGGGAGCAGGGCGCGGGCGAAGTCGGCCCGCTCCGCACCACCGCCCGGGAGCAGGAGGACGAGCAGGAGGACCGCCGCCAGGGCGACGGCCGACCAGCGGCGCACGCCCCGGCGGGCCCGGGGGTGGCGCGGGCGCTCGCGGGTCAGGCGGTCCCAGGGCCGGTCGCGGTCGGCCGGCACGGGCCGCCAGGCCGCCTCGGCACCGGGCCGGTCGGCACGGTCCTGCACGCCGGCACCGGTCGGACCGACGGAGGTCATGGGCTCAGCCATCGGCGGCCCCCACGCGGGGGTCGACGAGCCGGTAGGTCACGTCGGCGGCGAGGTTGCCGAGCACGACGAGGACCGTGGTCAGCGCCGTGAGGGCGGCCAGCAGGGCGAAGTCCAGGCGCAGCGCCGAGTCGACGGTCGCGCTGGCCACGCCCGGCCAGCTGAAGACGGTCTCGACGAGGACGGCGCCGGTGACGAGCTCGGGAACGCGCACCCCGACCACGGTCACGAGGGGCAGCAGCGCCGGACGCACCGCGTGCGTCGCGAGCAGCCGGCGCACCGGGACGCCGCGCGCCCAGGCCCCCCGCACGGCCGGCCCGGCCAGCGCGTCCCGCGTCGCGTCGCGCACGACGAGGGCGAGCCAGGGCAGCTGGGAGAGGGCCAGGACGAGGACCGGCAGCACCGCGTGCCGCAGGACGTCACCGACCCCCGGCCCCCCCGCGCCGGGTGTCGTCGCCCCGCCGGTGGGCAGCAGCCCCCAGCTCACGGCGACGACCCAGACGGCCACCAGCCCGACCCAGAACGGCGGGGCCGCCTGCAGCGCCAGCAGCCCCCCGCCGGCGACCCGGTCCAGCACCGTGCCGGGCCGGGTGCCGAGGACGGCGCCGAGCAGGAGCCCGCCGACGACGGCGAGGACGAGTGCGGCGGCCATCAGCCCGAGCGTCCACGGCAGCCGCTCGGCCAGGACGGTCAGCACCGGCTCGCGCTGGCTGGTCGAGACGCCCAGGTCGCCCCGCAGCGCCTGGCCCCACCAGTCGAGCCAGCGGCCGACGGGGCCCACGTCGTCGTAGCGTGCGCGCATCGCCTCCAGCGTCGGGCCGTCCATCGTCAGCGCCCGCTCGCCCAGCAGCGCGAGGACGGGGTCGAAGGGGGCCGCCTGGGCGAGGACGAACATGAGCAGCGTCACCCCCGCGAGCAGGACCGGCAGGACGGCGAGGCGCAGACCGACCAGCCGTGCCAGGCCGGTCCTCACCCCCCGACGACGGTCCACGCCGGCAGGTTCCACCACGGTCCGCCCTGGAGGCCGTGCTCGTGCGGCTCGACGAGGTCGACGTCATACCCGTCCCAGACGCCGGCGCGGATGACGTAGTCGTGCTCGACGTGCACGAGGAAGACCCACGGCAGGTCCTCGGCGAGCTGCTCCTGCACCTGGGCGTAGGCCGCCTCGCGGCTGGCCGCGTCCTGGGCGGAGCGGCCCCGGTCGAGGGCACGGTCCATCTCCGGCGACGCGTAGCCGCCGGGGTTGTCGAAGCCCTGGAGGGCGCGGGAGGAGTGGAGGAGGGGGTACATCGCCAGGTCGCCGTCGTAGGGGTTGCCCGAGCCGTAGACGAGGGCGTCGGTCGCCATGCGCGGCTCGATCGCCTCCCAGCTGAGCCCCTCGGGCCGTACGTCGATCCCGAGGTCGGCGGCCTGGGCCTGCACGTCCAGGGCGATGTTCTGGCGCAGGGTGTCCCCGGCGGGGTACATGAGGGAGAGCTCGGCGCGGCGGCCGTCCCGCACGCGCACACCGTCGCGGCCCTCGACCCACCCGGCGTCCTCGAGCACCCGCCCGGCCGCCGCGGCGTCCGCCTCGACCTCGAGCACCGGTGAGTGGTCGACCGCCTCGGGCGGCAGCGGACCGAAGGCCGGGCGCCCGGCCCCGGCGAGCGCCCCCTCGACCATGCGGTCGCGGTCGAGGCCGAGATGGAGGGCGCGGCGCACGGCAGGGTCGGAGGCCACCGGCCCGGCCTCGGGCAGGACCAGGGCGCGGAAGTCGGCGGTGTCGCGCCGCACGACGTCGTAGCGGTCGTCGCCCTCGAAGCGGGCCAGCGCCTGGACGGGCAGCTGGGCCGCGTCGACCTCCCCGGCGGCCAGCCGCGCGGCCCTCGAGCTGTCGTCGCCGGCGAAGACGAAGGTCGCCCGGCGCACCTGCGGCTCCGGGCCCCAGTAGTCGTCGGTGGCGGTGAGGACCAGCCGCTCGCCCGCGCGCCAGGACTCGACCTCGTACGGCCCCGTCCCGACGGGGGCGCGGTCGAGCCCGTCGGCGGCCGGTCCGTCGAGGGTGGCGGCGGGGACCACGCCGAGCACGGTGGCGGTGAGGAAGGAGGCCTGCGGGTGGCGCAGCGTGAACCGGACGGTGCGGTCGTCGGGTGCCTCGACCGAGGCCAGCGCGGTGAGGTCCGCCGCCACCGGGGAGCCCAGCTCGGGGTCGGTCGCGGTCTCGTAGGTGGCCACGACGTCGTCGGCGGTCAGGGAGGAGCCGTCGTGGAAGCGCACGTCCTCGCGCAGGGTGTAGGTCCAGGTCAGGCCGTCGTCGCTGACCTCGGGCAGGTCCTGGGCGAGCAGCGGCGCGGGTCGCAGGTCGGCGCCGAGGGTGAGGAGGCCCTCGACGACCTTGCCGTCGCCCCAGCGGGCGTACCCCAGGACCGGGTGCAGCGTGTCGGGCTCGGCGGCGACGGCGATGACGACCTCGGTGCCGTCGCGGTCGTCCGCCGGCCGCGCACCCGCCTGCCCGACCTCCCCGCCCGGGTCCGCGCACGAGGCGAGGAGCAGGACGGCCACCAGCGGCGCCGCGAGGGCGACCGGGCGGCGGCCCGTGCAGCGGGGCGACCTGCCGGCCGTCGTCGTCGCCATGGGCCTCATCGTCTCTTCGTCTCCTCGTGTCCTGGCGGGTCCCGCGGGACCCGTCTGCCGGGCCGGACCGTAACGGGGGCAGGTGTCCTGGAAGAGAACGGCGGGTGTCGGCGTTGAGACGGCCATGAGCACCCGTGAGCTGTCCGTGGACAACTTCGAGCAGACGGTCACCGGCAACGACATCGTGCTGGTGGACTGGTGGGCCGACTGGTGCGGCCCGTGCAAGATGTTCG
>JASKZT010000234.1 GCA_030145965.1 Ornithinimicrobium sp. | reverse complement strand
GACGGGCTCAGGCTCGCGCTCAACATCGGCGCGATGCTGCTCGCCTTCATCTCCCTCATCGCGCTGGTCAACCTGCTGCTCGGGGTCGTCGGCGGCTGGTTCGGCAACCCCGAGATCACCTTCGAGCAGCTGCTCGGCTACGTCTTCGCGCCGCTCATGACGGTCATCGGGGTGCCGTGGGCGGAGGCGACGAGCGCCGGCAGCTTCGTCGGGCAGAAGGTCGTCGTCAACGAGTTCGTCGCGTTCAGCAACTTCACGCCGATGATCGAGTCCTTCAGCCCCAAGACCACGGCGATCGTCACCTTCGCGCTCACCGGCTTCGCCAACCTCGGCTCGCTCGGCATCCTCCTCGGCGGGCTGGGCAGCCTCGTGCCGCACCGCCGTCGCGAGATCGCCGAGCTGGGCCTGCGTGCGATCGCGGCCGGCACCCTGGCCAACCTCATGAGCGCCACGATCGCCGGGATCCTCCTCGGCTGAGGGCCTAGGTTGGGGGGATGCGAGCCATCACGATCAGCGAGCCCGGCGACCCCGACGTCCTCGTCCCGGCGGAGGTGGACGTCCCGGTCGCGGGCCCGGGCGAGGTGCTCGTCGACGTGGTCGCGGCGGGGGTGAACCGCGCCGACGTGCAGCAGCGCAAGGGCTTCTACCCGCCGCCGAAGGGTGCCTCCGAGCTGCCCGGCCTGGAGGTGAGCGGCACGGTCGCCGCCCTGGGGCCCGGCACGGAGGACGCGGGCTGGTCGGTCGGCGACGAGGTGTGCGCCCTCCTCTCCGGGGGCGGGTATGCCGAGTCGGTCGCCGTCCCCGTGGGCCAGCTGCTGCCGGTGCCGGCCGGCGTCGACCTGGCGGACGCGGCGGCGCTGCCCGAGGTGGCGTGCACGGTGTGGAGCAACCTCGTCCTGGAGGCCGGGCTCGCCGAGGGCGAGACGGTGCTGCTGCACGGCGGCTCGAGCGGGATCGGCACGATGGCGGTGCAGGTCGCCCGGCAGCTGGGCGCCCGGGTCGTGGTGACGGCCGGCTCCGCGGCCAAGCTCGAGGCGTGCCGCGAGCTGGGCGCGCAGGTGCTCGTCAACTACCGGGAGCAGGACTTCGTCGAGGAGGTGCGCTCGGCGACCGACGGGCGCGGCGCGGACGTCGTCCTGGACGTGGTCGGAGCGAAGTACCTGCCCCGCAACGTCGAGGCCCTGGCCCCGGACGGGCGGCTCGTCGTCATCGGCCTGCTGGGCGGCACCAAGGGTGAGCTGGACCTGGGCCGTCTGCTCTCGCGGCGCGGCCGGGTCATCGCGACCTCGCTGCGCTCCCGGCCGGCCGAGGCCAAGGCGCAGATCGTCACGGCCGTGCGCGAGCACGTCTGGCCGTGGGTGGCCTCCGGCGCCGTCCGCCCCGTCATCCAGTCGCGCCACCCCCTGGACCGCGCCGCCGACGCGCACCGGGAGATGGAGGCCTCCGGCCACGTCGGCAAGATCCTCCTCGACGTCCGCCCCTGACCCCTCCCCCACCAGACACCTGGGGTGGCGGTCCTGGCGCCCACCGGACACGTGCTGTGGTTGGCTGAGCGGGTGGACTGGGAGACGGCGCGGCGCAAGGCCGGCACGGCGGCGCTCCTGGGGTTCCGGATCATGCCTGGTCCGCTCAAGCGGATCGCCGTGCGGGTCGGTGCGCCGAGCTATACCGCCGGGGCCGTCTGCGTGCTCGAGCACGAGGGCGCCGTGCTCTTCCTCTGGCAGCCGCACCGAGAGGGCTGGAGCCTGCCCGGCGGTCTCATGGGCAAGGGCGAGACGCCTGAGGACGCGGTGCGGCGCGAGGTCGCCGAGGAGATCGGCCTGTCCATCGACCCCGGCGACCCGGTGACCGTGCGCGTCGACGCCCAGCGGCAGGGCGTCGACGTCGTCTTCCGGGTCCGTCTCGAGGAGCGCCCCGACCTCGCGCTGGCGACCGAGGCCCGCAAGGCCGCATGGTTCACGCCCGCCGAGCTGGCCCAGGCCGACCGGGACACCTTCGGGATCATGGCCTCCATCGCGGCGACCGAGCAGCCGCCGCGCCCCGGACGCGTCCTCGGCACCACATCCTGACACCACCCCACGTGCCCGGTGGCACGAAGACCCACCACCACACGTGCCCCGTCGGAGCACGTCTAGGCTGGGCGCCACATGTCCACCCGTGAGCGCCGACCCAGACTCTCCGTGCCGGCCGGCGTGCGCGCCGGGTTCGGGCGGGGCGTCGTGCTCGCGCTGCTCACGCTCGTGGCGTTCGTCGGCGGGGTGGCGACCACCCAGCTGTGGCCGGTCCACACCGAGACCGACTACTTCGCCGCCGACGTCTCCGTCGCCCCCGCCCTCGACTCCACCGTCGAGCTGCCGATGGTCGTCGGCGACGTCGTCATGACCTTCGACGGCCCCCTGCCGGCGCCGGGCCTCACCGCGCAGGTCTCGGTCCGCGACGAGCTCACCGACCTCCTGCGCAGCGGCCGCCTGGACGCGGCGAGCCTGCAGCCGAGCCCGACCGAGCTGCGCGAGGCGATCGACGACGGCGTGCGCGAGGTCGCGTGGAAGTTCGCCGCCGGTGCGCTCGCCACCTCCCTGCTCGTCCTGCTCACGTATGCCGTGGCCCGTCCCCACCACCTCGGCAAGGTGGTCGTTGCGGCGACCACCGCCACCGCCGTGGCGCTCGTGGGCCCGGGCGTCGCGGCCTACCTCACCTACCGGGTCGACAACGTCGCCGAGTTCCGCGCGACGTCGCTGCTCTCGCTCGTGCAGACCAACACCGGGCTGCTCGACAACCTCGCCAGCAACGCCAGCCACGGCGCGGTCTACGTGACCAACCTGCTCGCTCTGTCCGACGCGCTGCGCGAGGAGTTCGCCGGGCAGAACGTCGACACCCCCGTGGCCGCGCGGTTCCTGCTGGTCGGTGACATCCACGGGCTGAACCAGTACCCCCTCATGCGCCAGATCGTGGCCGCCGAGGACGTCGACGCGGTCATCGACACCGGCGACCTCGTCAACTTCGGGCAGCCCCGCGAGGGCTCGCTGACCGACCTCTACGCCGGGATCGAGAGCCTCGGCGTCCCCTACATCTTCGTGCGCGGCAACCACGACGCCGTCTCCGCCGCCGACGAGGCGCTGCTGCGGCGCCTGGCGGGCGTGCCCAACGTCGTGCTGCTGGAGCCCACGGCGGGCGAGCACGTCCGCGTCGACGTCCACGGCGTCTCGGTCAGCGGGTTCAACGACGTGCGCTACTACAACCAGCGCGATGCCGACTTCGGCCAGGACCAGGCCGACGCCGCCGCGCGGTTCCGGGAGGCCACCGACGGGCTCGACCCGACCGACCTCGTGGTCACCCACCAGCCCTACGCCGCCGAGCGCGTGCGGGCGACCGGCGCGACGGTCAACGGCCACATGCACGCGCCGGGGCTCGATCGCGCGCACGTCCAGGTCGGGTCGTTCACCGGCGGCGGGCTGGTCAACCAGTTCCGCCTCCCGCCGCTGACCGAGGAGGCCGTCGAGGCCGCGGACGAGGACCCCGAGACCGCGGGCGAGCTGCAGGGGCACCCCTACAGCTTCGACATCCTCAGCGTCGGCGAGGACTGCTCGATCGTCAGCCTCACCCGCTACAGCTACCGCAACCTCGTCTCCGGGCGCCCGCAGTACGACGACGTGCGGCTGGTCAACGGCCGCACCATCCAGCCCGAGCGCCCCGAGGGCCGCACGTGCGGGCCCGAGCTGGGCGTGGTGTCCAGCCCGCTCCTCCCGGCGACGGCGACCGAGGGTTCGGGCCCGGCCGACGAGGTGCCGACGACGCTGCCGGTGCCCGGACCGGCGCGCGAGGACGACGCGGCCGTGACGACCGCCCCCTGAGGGGAGCCTCGTCAGCCCATCCCGACCGAGCGCTGCTCCTCCTGGGCCACGACCGTCTCGAAGTACTCCACGGACTGGGCGCCCTGCACGATCGAGGTGTTGACGAGGAAGGTCGGGGTCGAGGACAGCCCGATCGAGCGGGCCTCGGCGGTGTCCGCGTCGACCGCTGCCGCGAGCGCGGGGTCGTCCAGCGCCTCCTCGAACGCCGCGAGGTCGGGCACCTCCACCTCCT
>JASKZT010000202.1 GCA_030145965.1 Ornithinimicrobium sp. | reverse complement strand
GAGAGGACGCGCACGGCATACCCCGCCCCGAGGAGTCGTGGGACCAGCAGGCCGCCGACGTAGCCGGAGGCGCCGGTGACGAGGGCGGTGCGGGGTGCGTTCATGAGATTCACCTCAGGGCTGACAGGAGCGGTGGGAGGAGCAGGAGCATGCCGGAGGACCAGGTGACGTGCGTGATCATCGGACCGAGGACGCCGCCGGTGACCCGGCGCTGGAGGGCGCAGACGAAGCCCACGCAGAGGGCCGCCAGCACGAGCAGGGGCACGCCCGAGCCGACGGTGGTGAGGGCGTACAGCACGGTCGTCACGGGCACCGTCCAGCGCTCAGGCACCGAGGCGTAGAGGGCCCCGCGGAAGAAGACCTCCTCCGCGAGCCCGTTGACGACCGTGATGACCAGGACGAGGGCGAGGCTGCCGAAGCGGGCGTGGTCGAGGAGCTCGTCGACCGGGCCGCGCACCACCGGCACCTGGGCGACGACGACGGCACCGGCGAGGAAGACCCCGAGCAGCAGGAGCCCCAGCACGAGCGACTGCACGACCGGACGCGCGTAACCCTCGCCCGAGCGGGTGTTCGCGTGCCCGAGGTGCAGAGGCCCGCCGACGAGGGCACCCAGCGCCCACGTCACGGCGAGCGCGGCGGTGCCGACGTAGAACAGGGGGTCACCGGGCTCGAGGGACAGCGACCACCACAGCAGCGAGGCCCCGACGAGGAAGGTGACGACCGCGACGACGCGGCGCCGGCGCAGGACGTGGTCGGGGTCGCGACGGGTCCGGGGCACCTTGGTGACCAGCGCCGCGCGCACGAAGGCACGCAGCTCGGTCACCAGGTTCACGGAGCCCACCCTGCCCTGGGGCACCACGCGCGTCACCTCCAGACGAACGATGAACAATGTCTTGACAGACATTGTGCACCAGGAGGAGGGTGGACGCCACGGGCCCGACCTCGGGCCCCGGCCGCCGAGCCCCTGAGCCGACGCGCCGGGCTGACCGTCCACGGCGGCCCGGCGCGTCCAGGCCCGGCCGGTCCCGACCCTCGCTTCGGAGGCCCGCCATGAAGACCGAGTCGGTCTGGGACTACCCCCGGCCGCCGGCCGTCGACACGAGCGGCGGCGAGCTCGTGCGCGTGGTGCTCGGCGGTGTCGAGGTCGCCCGCACCGACCGCGCCGTGCGGGTGCTGGAGACCTTCCACCCGCCGACCTACTACCTGCCCTGCGACGCCTTCGTCGACGGCGTCCTGCGCCCGGCCGCCGAGCGACGCACCACCGTCTGCGAGTTCAAGGGTGTCGCCGGCTACCGGGACCTCGTGGTCGAGGGCACGCGGCTGTCGCGGGCCGCCTGGAGCTACGGGTGGCCGCGCCCCGGTTACGAGGCGCTGCGCGACCACGTGGCGCTCATGCCCGGCGTCGTGGACGGCGCGACCGGCCCGGGCGACGGGTGCTTCGTCGACGGCGAGCGGGTGCGGCCCCAGGAGGGCGCCTTCTACGGCGGCTGGGTCACCTCGCGGGTGACCGGGCCTTTCAAGGGCGGGCCAGGGACCCTCGGCTGGTGAGCGTGGAGGCGGCCCACAGCACGACGACGAGCACAGCCGCGACGACCGCCGCATACCCCACGACGTCGTTGCGGGTGTCGCCCGCGAGGCGGCCGACCGCGACCCAGGCGACCCCCCACGTCGCGGCGGCGGCGAGCGCGGTGCGCGCGATCCGGTCCGTGGTGCGGGTGAACAGGTAGCCGGCGAGCGCCACGACGATGAGGAGCACCCCCACGGTGGTCCACGTCGACGCGGTCCCCTCGGCGGGCACGCCCAGGCCGACCAGCCACGTGGCGACGTTGGCGCACGTCGCGACGCACACCCAGCCCAGGTAGAGGCCGAAGGTCATCGACACCGCGACCCGTGGCAGCCAGCCCTCGTCCGGCAGGTCGGCGGTGCGGCGCAGGATGACGCCGAGCGAGGCGGCGATGCCGGCGATGACGACCACGGAGACACCCACCCACCCGGCGAGGACGACGAGCAGCCAGAGGCCGTTGAGCGCGAGCGATGCCGCCGCGGGCAGCCGGGTGCGGCCGGCCCAGGCCGAGCCCCTCGAAGAGGGAAGCCACTGCCACACGACGTAGAGGGCGAGGAAGAGGTAGATCAGCGACCAGATGGAGAAGGCCGGGCCGTCGGGGGCGATGAGCGTGGCGCTGTCGGAGAAGGACCCGCCGCCCTGCTCCTCCACCCCGCCGCCCCCGCCCTGCGCTCAGCGGCGCGCGCCAGGCCCACGAGCATGGCCCGCATGACGACCACGTGACCCGGCAGCTCCACGGTCCACAGCGCCCGGCCGGCCAGACCGTGAGGCCGCCAGCGCAGGTGCTGGACGAGGACGCTGGTGCCCGTCGCACCCACGGGCAGCACGTCGTAGGTGAGCTCGGCGCGACCGGGGAGGCGGAACTCGGAGAGCAGGACCAGGCGGCGCCCCGGCTCGACGTCCGCGACGACCCAGCCGTCCACGGGGTCACCCGCGCGCAGCGGTCGGGCGGGGCGACCCCTCGGCCCGGGGCCGCCGAGCGCGCGGTCCAGGTGGAGGCGCAGCCGCCACAGACGGTTCGCGGCATACCAGCCGTCCTGGCCGCCGAGGGCGGCGACGCGGTCCCAGACGACCTCGACGGGCGCGGCGACGACCCTGGTGCGGCGCTCGTGCACCCCACCGGGCACGGGGTCGGGGACCCTCACCCG
>JASKZT010000145.1 GCA_030145965.1 Ornithinimicrobium sp. | reverse complement strand
CGGTCGCCGAGGGGCACCCCGTCGTGCCGCGCGTCGTCCTCGACCAGGAGGTGCCCGAGCCCGAGGGTGGGCTGAGCGAGGAGGAGGCGCAGGGGCTGCGCGCCCTCATGCGGGCCGTCGTCACCGAGGGCAGCGCCTCGATGCTCGAGGACAACCCCGGCGAGCCCGTGCTCGCCAAGAGCGGCACGGCCGAGTTCGGCGCGGAGGACCCGCCGCAGACCCATGTGTGGATGGTCGCGGTCCAGGGCGACCTCGCGGTCTCGATCTTCGTCGAGGAGGGGGAGTTCGGGTCGACCACGGCCGGGCCGCTCATGGACGACTTCCTCACGAGGGCGGGCGAGACCGGCTGAGAGCCGGCCCACCGTGGGTGTTCGGCGTCTTTGCGCAGGTGGGGGGCGTGGGCCGCACGGTGGAGGGTGTAGGATCGTCGGAGACAGGGAAGAACGGGACCACACCCTCGCGAGGATGCGGGGTCTCAGCACGGTCGCAGAGTGCGGAAGCCTCTGACGAGCGCAGTTCCGCATGCCCGCCACCGCTCTGCTACGGTGCGGCTGCTCGTCCCCGCCCCCTGAACGGAATCTCTGTCCCATGACTCTTCGCGTAGGTCGTTCGTCGCGCCTCCTGGCCGCCCTGGTGGCCGTCCTGCTGACCGCGCTGGCGATGCTGTCCACCTCTCCGCCCGCCGCCGAGGCCGCCACGGCCGCGTCCTTCGTCGGGAAGACGTCGGCCGCCAACTCCTCCCGGTCCCTGTCCGTTCCCGCCCCCCAGGGCGTGGCGGCCGGTGACGTCCAGCTCGCCGTGGTCGCGGTCTCCACGGGCTCGGAGACGGTCAGCACGCCCAGCGGCTGGACGCTCGTGAAGTCCTCGACCGTGACCTCCGGTGACACCTTCCGTGCCTACGTCTTCTCCTCGACGACGGCCACGGGAGCCACCACCTTCACCAAGTCCGGCAACCGTCAGTGGCAGGTCGCCCGGCTGGCCTACCGTGGGTCCGCCGGCATCGGCCCGTCGGCGATCACCATCAGCCCGACGGGCTCGTCGCACGCCCTTCCGAAGGTCTCGACCTCGGGCACCCAGGACCGCGTCGTCGGCGCCGTCGTCACGGACGGGGTCCAGCTCTCGTCCGCTCCCGGCTCCGGCTGGACCGAGCGCCACGACCGCTCGACCGGCGTGGGCGCCGACCCCAAGGAGTTCGAGAGCATCGGCGTCGTCGACCGCGTCGTGGCCTCGCCCTCGGCCGTCACGGGGTCGGTCTCCACCTCCGCCCGCCAGCGCTCGATCGCCGTGTCCGCCGTCCTGCGCTCCTCGGGCGCTGCCAAGCCCGGCGTCCTGCCCTACTGGGGCGAGCCCTCCCTGGCGCAGGAGTTCGAGGGCTCGACACTGGACCCCGCCGTCTGGCAGGTCCGCTCCGGCTTCGGGCTCGGCAACGACTCCGGCTACCTCCTGAGCGAGAACGTCGAGGTCGCCAACGGTCACCTCCGGCTGATCTCGAAGAAGCTGCCCACGCCCATCACGACCGCCGGGCGCACCCGGTACGTGAGCACGGCCTCGCTGTGGACCCAGAACAAGTGGTCCCAGCGCGGTGGGCGCTTCGAGGCCCGCATGCGCATGGACTGGCCCGAGGGCGCGGCCCCCAAGATCTGGCCCGGCTGGTGGTCGCGGGCCGTCGGAGCCTCCGGCGAGGTCGACTTCTTCGAGTCGATCGCCGGGCCGCACCTGCAGGGTGCCAGGCACCCGCACGGCGCGCCCTCGTACACCCTGCACGAGTCGACCAACCACGAGGCCGGCACCGTCAAGATCGAGAAGAAGGAGCTGGCCGTCGACGCCTTCGACGGGAGGTGGCACACGTTCGCCATGGAGTGGTTCCCGCCCGGCACCGACTCCAACCCCCGCATGGACTTCTACCGTGACGGCGTGAAGGTGTACACCGCCCGCTACGCCGACCACCCCTGGCTGGACAGGTCCCACCCGGGTGACATCTACCTGCGGATGGACCTGCAGGCCGGTGGCTCGTGGCACGGCTACGTCGACGCCAAGGACGCGGCCGCCTACGGCGACGGCAAGGTCATGGAGATCGACTACGTCCGCGCCTGGGAACTTCCCTGATCCCCCTGGTCCAGGACGCACCCCCGCTGGGCCGGCTCAGGACGCCCTGAGCCGGTCCAGCGCGTCACGCAGGATGGTGCTCGAGGTGTGGACGGTGTAGGGGAAGTAGGCGACCCGGACGCCGAGCGGCCGGAAGGCCTCCTCCAGCGCCTCGCCCTTGGCCGTCCCGCGCCAGTCGTCCCCCTTGAAGATGACGTGGAAGCGCAGCTGGTCCCACATGTCCACCTTGCTCGCCAGCTCGGGGACCGCACGGTCGACGAGCACGCAGTGACGGACGATCTCCAGCCGCTCGTGCAGCGGGATGACGGGGGGCCGACCCTTCACGGCCGCCGCGTGCTCGTCGGACACCACCCCCGCGACCAGCTCGTCGCAGTGCTCCCGCGCCTGACGGAAGATGTTCAGGTGGCCGACGTGGAACATGTCGAAGACACCTGGGACGTACCCGACGACGGGCCTCGGCGTGGCTCCGGGACCGACGTCCGGTGCGCGTTCCTCCATGGACGTTCCTCCCCTGCTTCTCCCCCGAGAAGGTGGGTGCTTCTCCCCCGAGAAGGTGGGTGGTGGGCTAGCCCGCGCCTCCCGTGGCCGTCACCGTCGCGTCCATGCTGATGTTGGGCGTGGACCGGTAGTTGAGGTGCGTCTCGACCGCGATGGTGTTCCGGCCGGACGTCAGCAGCCCCGGCGGGACGTCGACGACGAGCGGGTTCGCCGAGGCCGTCGAGGTCGACACCGCGGCGTTGGCATAGGTGGTGTGCGTCAGCGTGCCGGCATTGAGCCGCAGCCGGCCGACCTCGGTGCCGTTGACGTAGACGGCGGCGCCGTCATCGGCCACCGCGGACACGGTGAGCGTCTGGATGGATGCCGGGTCGCTCACGTCGAAGCTGTGCCGGAAGTAGGCCGTGAGCGGTCGCTCGCTCGTGGTCATCCCGGACCCCAGCACCGTGCTGATGCCCGAGGTGCCCCACCCGAGGGGAGCCGGGCCGGTGCTCCACGTCGTGTCGTCGAAGGCCGGGTTGGTCCAGGACGCGGCGGGCGCCTCGCTGACGTAGCGGTAGGACCAGGTGGAGCCGGCCGTGACGAGCTGGGTCGGGGGGGCCGGGGCCTCGGCGAGGGTGAGGACCCCCGTGGAGGCGGACCTGTTCCCGCTGGGGTCGACGGCCCGGACGTAGAACCGGTTGCCACCGGCCTGCGGCACGGTGGCCGAGGTGCCTGTGGTGACCGCGACGACACGGTCGTCGCGCAGCACCTCGTAGGTGGCCGAGCCGTCGGCGGACGCGGCCCAGGACAACGTGACGTCCGCGGCTCCCGTCCCGGTCACCCTGAGCGAGGACGGCGCGCCGGGGGCGGTGTGGTCGTTCATCGGGAAGCGGACGAAGCCGCCGGACTGCTGCGCCCGGCCGGGCGACGTGCGTGACCCGGTGAAGTCGCCACCGGCCCACAGGGTGCCGTCGGCCGCGATGAAGGAGGACCAGGCACCGGCGTTGTTGCTGCGCAGGTACTGGGGGTCGAAGTCGGGGATGTAGTCGCCCGTGGCCACGTCCCACGCACCGATCCACTGGATGCGGTCCGCCTGCTTCCACCCGGGCGTGACCGCCGACCAGGTGAAGGCGTTCTGGAAGGACCAGCTGCTGCAGTGGCATCCGCCGTAGATCACCGAACCGTCCGTGGCCAGGGTCTGGAAGTCCCCGCCCGTCCCGTAGGTGATGCTGCCGTTGACCCGCTGGAAGGTCGACGTGCTGAACCCGAACAGCGAGTGCTCGGAGCCGCCGGAGTAGACGAGGTTGTCGACCGACTGGATGGCCTGCTGGTAGCCGCTGCGGGTCGAGTTGCTCCAGGTGGGGGACCAGGCCGGGGTGGCGAGAGGCGCACCCGCGACGGTCTGCACGGCCGCCACCTTGTTGGCCGGCTCGGTCTTGGAGTAGGTGAAGTACCCGGCGGCGTACATGCGCGCGCCGTCGGCCGAGGCGTCGACATCCATGAGGGTGCCGTCGAACTCGGGGTTCCAGTTCCGGTCCGGCCGCGCGTCGGCCCATGTCACCCGCGCCGCGTGGCGGGCGTAGACGTTGGACACGCCGCCCCCGGAGAGGTGGGTGAAAGACCCGCCCAGGTAGACGTGGTCGCCCCGCACGGCGATGCTGCGCACCGACATCACGCCGCTGGTGAGGCGGTTCTCGGCCTGCAGGTTCCACCGCGTGCGCGTGGCGCCGGTGACCGGGTCGAGCAGGACCGTCCCCAGAGCGGGCTGCCCGTTGGCCTGGGTGAAGTCGCCGGCGGCCAGGAGCGACCCGTCCGGAAGGAGCGCGATGGCCTTGACCTGGTTGTTGAAGACGGGGCGGAAGCCGCTGCGGTACTCACCGGTCGTCGCGTCGAAGGCCGCGAGCGCCCCGTGGGAGACGGTCTGCTGGGGGCTGGTGTAGCGCATCACCGACGTGAAGTTGCCGGCCACGAAGACCGTGCTGCCGAGCTGGGCGAAGTCCTGCACCTCGGCGTTGCCCTCGCTGGTCCGGCCGTTGAGGTGCCCGGTGACGCCCCAGCTGCCCGGCGCCGCCCACGAGCTGGCGTGCGCACGGCTGGTGCTCGCCGCGGTGCCGGAGTCGGGGATGCTGCTCCACCCGACCGTCGTGCTCGACAGCTGCGGGCGCACGTAGACCTCGGCGTACGGGCGCGCGGAGCCCGTGCCGGAGGTGGAGGACCACAGGAACGAGGTCGCGCTGCTGGTGCCGGTCACGGACCCGCCGTAGGCGAACCCCGTGGTCCATCCCTGCGCGGAGGTGAAACCCTGGGTCACCCGGTTGTACCCGGTGTCCGTGCCGAAGTTGTTCACGGTGCCACCGGTCCGCCACGCCTGGGCGTCGAAGCGGTAACGGTCCAGGGCATGCACCGCGGACAGGCTCCAGACCCATCGGTCGCGGTCGCGCAGGTCGACGGTGACGTTCTGCCACGTGCTGCCGGTCGCATCGCGTGCCCGCAGGATGCGCACCCCCGTGGGCAGGTCGCCTACCGGAGCGTTGTTGAGGAGTCCGTCGACGGTGCGCGACGGGAGCTGCACCGTGGGGAAGTAGCTCGGCGTGACCGCGGCCGGTCGGGCGGCGAGGTCGGCGGGCTGACCGTGGCCGTTGTAGAACTCCTGCCACCCCTCGCGGCCCTTGCCCACCAGGACCCAGCCGCCACCGTCGTAGGTCTGGTCGCAGTAGAACTGCGCGGGCGCCTCCAGTGCGGGGGTGAGGAGCCAGTAGGACCCGCTGGGGGCCTGGGGTGTCCGTTGCTTGATCTCCCAGCAGGACGCCGCCGCCGTGGCGGGCGTCAGCCCGTCCGGCATGGACGGCTCCGCCTCGGCGAGAGACGGAGCCGTCCATCCCGTGACCACGAGGGCCGCGACGCTTAGCAGCGTGGCTAGACGCCGGAACGAGATATAGGTCACACTGCCCATGAGCGACTCCTGGTGGATGAGAAGAGCTTGACCCTCTTCTCCCGCCGACCGGAGACCCTGCCGCTCCAGTCCGCTGGAGCCACTGTAGGGGAAGGTAAAGCCTTGGTAAAGGGAGAGTTACAGACGGTTAAAGTCGCCGAGGTGGAGCTGGTCGACCTCGACCGCGAAGGGGTGGTCAGACAGGCATCCGTGCCCGCGACGAACGGCCCTCGCCTGGTGTACGCGCTGCACGTCGGGGGCCTGCTGGAGCTGGACATGCCCGCCTACCGGGCGGCGCTCGACGCGGCCGATCTGGTCTACGCCGACGGTGTCGCGGTCGTGCTCCTTGCGAGGGCGGCCGGTGCCCACGACCTGGAACGGGCGCCCACGACGGACGTCGGCCTGCCGATCCTCCAGGAGGTGGCCCGCCACCTCCGCCGGCCGGCCCGGGTGGCGCTGGTCGGCGGCCCGCCGGGGTTGGCCGTCCGTGCGGGGGCGGTGATCCACGACTCGGTGGACGCTGACGTCGTGCTCACGGTCGACGGCTACTTCGACGACGACGATGCGCTGCTGCGGCAGCTGCACGCCTGCCGTCCCGACGTGGTCGTGGTCGGCATGGGGATGCCGCGCGAGGCGGTGTGGACCTTCATGCATAAGGAGGATCTTCCGCCCGCCGTCATCCTCACCTGCGGCGGGTGGTTCGGGTTCCTCACGCACGCGGAGCGGCGGGCACCACGCGCCCTGCGGGCCGCCGGCCTGGAGTGGACGTTCCGGCTGGCGCAGGACTTTCCCCGGCTGATCGGGCGCTACTCTCGCGGGGCGCTGGCCGTCCTCCGCCTGCTGCCGCATCAGTTCAGCTCACGTCACGCACCAGCCCGCTGAGGCGCAGCCGCCCGCGCCAGAGAAAGGTTGCGGCACCGAAGAGAGCCAGGCCGACGGCGGCGCTGACCAGGAGCGCCACGTCGGTCTGGCCCAGCTGCCACCGGACCACCAGCCCCGGGACCCCGACGGCGACCGCGCCGAGGGTCAGGGCACCCAGGCCGGCACCGACCTCGGGCCGGACGCCCAGCAGCAGGTGCACCTCACAGGTGGCGAGCGCGGCGTCGGTGACGACGGCGGATGCCCAGGCCACGGCGGCTCCGACGATGCCCAAGGGTGGCACCAGGAGCAGGCACCCGGTCACGATGACCGTCAGAGCGACGATCTTGTTGCCGGCTGCCCATCCCGAGTGCCCGCTCATGAGCAGCAGCGAGTGGATGTTGCCGGCCAGGAACGCCACGACCGCACCGGTGCCGAGCACGACGAGTGCGGTGCTGCCCTCGGTGAAGCCGTCGCCGAGCCATCCCAGGACGACCGAGGGGTAGAGCGAGAGCAGGAGGAAGCCAGGCGTCGCGAAGAGCACGAGCCACGTGGTCGCCGTGCGGTACAGGTCCTGCACGCCGTCGCGGTCGTGGCGGTGGAGCAGGAGGCTGAAGCGCGGGGAGACGATGACGCGCAAGGCCGTGTCCACGACGAGACCGGCGGCGATGAACCGGCTCGCCGCGCCGTACACGCCGGCGGCCACCGGTCCCAGGAGGGCACCGACGATGACCACGTCGAGCCAGGCGATCGCCTGCTCGGCACCGGCCGCCACGGTGCGCGGTGCGGCGAACCGGACCACGGGGCGTCGTTCCTCGCGGTGCGGCCAGAGCCCCCCCGTGCCGCGGTGCGGGGACTCCGCCTTGCGGACCCGCCACCAGACGACGACCAGGAGACCGGCCAGGACGGGCAGGAGCGGCCAGGCCCAGGACGTCGACACCCCCACCGCACCGGCGCCGAGAGAGGCCGCGGCCCCCACCGCACCGAGGCGGAGCAGCGGCAGGCCGAGGTTGCCGAGCAGCACGTACGCTCCCACCGCGCCCAGGGCCCGGACGACGGACAGGGAGACCAGCACCGCCACCCCGGCGGGCAGGAACCAGGTCACCAGCCTCAGCGCGTCCAGCAGCTGGGGGTCGAGGCCCCGCTCCGCGGCCTGCCCCGCGAGCAGCCCCGCCGCGGTTCCGCCCACCAGCACGCCGAGGCAGGTGGGGGCCACGAGCACGAAGACGACGTGGCGGCGCAGGGCCGATGGGTCCCGCTCGGCCAGGCGCGGGAGCAGCCACAGGGCCGCCGAGTCCATCCCGCCCTTGGCCAGCACGCTCGCGATGGTGAACAGCCCGATGACCTGGAGCAGCACGCCCGCGCCCGACTCGCCGAGCTGTCGGGCCGCGACGAGGACGAGCACGAAGCCCAGGGCGGCGCTGCCGGTCGACCCCACGAAGGACAGCGCGCCCCCGCGCGCGAGCGCGCGACGCTCGACGAGGTGCCGGTGCGGGAGGTCCGGAGGCACCTCCTCACGGCCTGCGGCGACCATGCCTCAGCAGTCGGGGTCGTCGGGGAAGGTGGAGCTCAGCACCGTCCAACCGGCCCCGTCGCGCACGAGGGTGAAGATCTGTGCCGACCGCGCAGGGGTTCCCTCGTTGCGCAGCGACCGGCCCTGCCCGTCCACGACGCGGACGTCGCTGGAGTCGATGCAGGCCAGGACGAGCACCCGCGGGGGCACCTCCTCCAGGTGCTCCTCCAGGACCTCCACGGACTCGATCGTCGGCTCGCCCAGCTGGCGCCATCCCATGGCCTCGTACTCCACGGCCTGGGCGCGCAGGGCGCTTGCGTACCGCCCGGTCGCGGACTCGTCCTCGACCGGTGCGTCGTCCACGGCCTCCACCGGCGAGTCGGCGGCGAGCACCTCGCTCTGCTGCTCCAGCGCGGTCTCCACGGCGTCCGAGGCGGCGGCCTGCGGGACAGAAGGTGCCCTCGCCGCGGTCGATGCGGTCGGTGCCGTCGGTGCGGTCGGTGCCGTCGGGGCGATCGGCGCGGTCGGTGCCGCCGTGGTCGGCGGGGCCGTCGGGCCTGGTGCAGAGGAGGCCGTCGCAGAGGGAGAGCTCGCGGAGGGGGCGGTGGGCTCCTCGGAGGTCGACCGGGGCGTGGGGTCCGGGCTGGGGGTGCCCGGCCTCGTGGGTGCGGTCGGCGTCACGTCCTCCGTCGCGCCGTCGTCCGTGGGCCTCGTCGGGGAGGGGGCGGCGGGAGAGGCGGTGACCGACGGTGCGGGGGCAGCAGGCCCCTGTCGGGCCGACGTGGCGGCGGAGGACGTCGGCGCTCTGGTGTCGTCCCCCAGCTGCCGGACCACGACGGCGACGACGACCGCGGCGAGCGCAGCAAGCAGCAGCAGCGCGACTCGCCGGTACCGGGAGACGGCGCCCCGCTCACCGTCCCGCGTGGATGTGCCCATCCCTACCTCCCACGTGAGGTTGCTTGTTGTACCATACGGCCACCTGGAGCATAAGGAGCCGTCAGCATGGGGCCTGAGGCGAGTGCGGTACAGGCCGATGACACCGTGGGGGTGCGGTGGAGGGCGGCCAGGGCCGCGGCGCGTGCGGCGCAGAAGCCTGGTGGGGGCGTGCCTGCCTACATGCGCTGGGTCAACAGGCCGGCGGGTCGCAGCGTCGCCGTGGCGGCCTACGCGCTCGGTCTTACGCCCGACGCGGTGACACTTCTCAGCCTTCTCCTCTCGATCGCCGGGATGGTCGTGCTGCTCACCGTGGCCCCGGCCTGGTGGGTGGGGCTGGTCGTGGCCCTTGTCTTCGCCGCCGCCTTCGCCTTCGACTCGGCCGACGGGCAGCTTGCACGCATCCCCGGCCGGCCCGGCACGGCGGAGGAGCTGCTCGGCCAGCATCTGGCTCATGAACT
>JASKZT010000121.1 GCA_030145965.1 Ornithinimicrobium sp. | reverse complement strand
TCGCCGCGCGTCAAGGTGCACAGCTTCAGCCACGTCACCCGCTCGGTGCTCATGGACCGGGTGGAGGTCGGCCGGTCGTGCCAGATCCACCGCGCGATCATCGACAAGGGCGTCTACGTCCCTCCCGGCGTGCACATCGGTGTCGACCGCGAGGAGGACCTGGCCCGCGGCTTCACCGTGACCCCCTCGGGCATCACCGTGGTCGGCAAGGGCACGGTCATCGAGCGCTGAGCGCCCGGGCGCCGGCCTGCCGGCGCCCGGTCAGAAACCCGTGGCGTGGTAGCCGCCGTCGACGTGCACGATCTCGCCCGTCGTGGCGGGGAACCAGTCCGAGAGCAGCGCGACGCAGGCCTGGGCCGCCGGCACGGGGTCCTTGACGTCCCAGCCGAGCGGGGCGTGCTCCCCCCACCGCGCGAACTGCTCGAACTCGGGGATCGACTTGGCCGCGGTCGTCGCGATCGGCCCGGCCGAGACGAGGTTGGAACGGATGCCCTGCGGGCCGAGGTCGCGGGCCAGGTAGCGGCTGGTCGCCTCGAAGGCGGCCTTGGCCACCCCCATCCAGTCGTACATCGGCCAGGCGTACTGCGCGTCGAAGGTGAGGCCGACGACGCCGCCGCCCGGGCCCATCCGCGGCAGGCAGGCGGTCGCCAGCGCCTTGAGCGAGTAGGCGCTGACGTGCATCGCCGTGGCGACGTCCTCCCACGGGGCGTTCAGGAAGTCGAAGGCGCCGCGCGGCGCGTAGCCGATGGAGTGGACGACGCCGTCGAGGTGGTCGACGTGCTCGCCGACGCGCTGCGCCAGGGAGTCCAGGTGCTCGGTGTCGGTGACGTCCAGCTCGATGACCGGCGCCGGCCGCGGCAGCCGCCTGGCGATCGTCTGGGTGATCCGGAAGGTGCGGCCGAAGGAGGTCAGGACCACCTCGGCGCCCTGCTCCTGCGCCAGGCGGGCGACGTGGAACGCGATGGAGCTGTCCATGAGGACACCGGTGATCAGCAGCTTCTTGCCGTCCATGAGCATGGGCAGACTCTAGCCGCTCAGGAGGGCCGCCCCGGGCAGCCGCCCGGGCGCGTCAGTGCCCCATGCCGAGGCCGCCGTCGACCGGGATGACCGCCCCGCTGACGTAGCCGGCGTCCGGTCCGGCGACCCAGCGCACGACCGCGGCGACCTCCTGGGCCGAGGCGAAGCGGCCCGCCGGGATGCCGGCGAGGTAGGTCGTGCGCAGGTCCTCGGAGAGCTGCTCGGTCATCTCGGTCTCGATGAAGCCGGGGGCGACGACGTTGGCCGTGATGCCGCGGCTGCCCACCTCGCGGGTGATCGAGCGGGCCAGGCCGACGAGGCCGGCCTTGGACGCCGCGTAGTTGGTCTGCCCGGCGCCGCCGAGGAGGCCGACGACGGAGGAGATGAGGACGATGCGGCCGGAGCGGGCGCGGATCATGCCCTTGACCGCGCGCCTGGCGCAGCGGAAGGCCCCGGTGAGGTTGGTGTCCAGGACGGCGTCGAAGTCCTCGTCGCTCATCCGCATGAGCAGGCCGTCCTTGGTGATGCCGGCGTTGGCGACGAGCACCTCCACGGGTCGGCCGAGGATCTCCTCGGCCTCGCCGAAGGCGCGGTCCACCGAGGCGGTGTCGGTGACGTCGCAGCGGACGCCGCGCAGGCCCTCCGGGGGCTCGCCGCTGCGGTGGGTGATGACGACGTCGTGCCCGGCCGCGGCGAAGTCGCGGGCGATGGCCAGGCCGATACCCCGGTTGCCACCGGTGACGAGGACGGCCTGCGGGCGGGCGGAGGTGGTGGTCGAGTCGTTCACGTGGACACCGTAGTCGTATCGTGGACGGGTGCCCACCACCCCGTCCCGCCCGGGCGCCGGGCGTCGCCCGGTCCAGGCCGTGACGACCGCCCGGGTCTCCGTCGAGGACGACCGGCGCCGGCGGATGCGCAACTACCTCATCGCCATGGGCGTGCGCATCGTCGGCTTCCCCGTCTCGGTGTGGCTGCTGCTGAACGGGTACGTCGTCGTCGGCGCGGCCCTCGCGGTCGTCGCCACGGTCGTGCCCTCGATCGCGGTCGTCGTCGCCAACGCGGTCGACCACCGCGGCGCGTCGGCCAAGGACTCCTCACCCGCCTCCCCCGTCCGGGGCCTCGGCCCGGGCGCGACGGCCGCCGCCCCCGGACCACGGGAGCCCGCGGGCCCTCGTGAGCCCGGTGAGCCGACCAGGGCCGACGACGGGCCCATCCTGGGCACGGTCGTCTCCAGCCGTGACGTGCCCGCGCCCCGCCACGAGGACGAGGGCCGGGGCGGAGGGGGTCCCTCCGTCGGCGGGCACGTCGACCTGGAGGCCTCGTGACGGCGCCGGGCGGGAGCGGGCCGCCCCACGGCCTGGTGTGCAGCGCCAAGGCGTGCCGCGCCGCGGCCACCGACGCCGTCGTGTGGCGCAACCCCGCCCTGCACACCGCGGAGCGCCGCAAGGTCTGGCTCGCCTGCCCCGGGCACTCCGACCACCTGCGCGACTTCGTGCGGGTCCGCGGCTTCCTCCTCGAGGTCGTGCCGGTGGAGGCGCTGACGGAGGCTGACGGCTGACGTGCTCGGTGTGCTCAGGCGTCCCCGGTGGATCGCCTACCTCCTGCTGGCCGTCGTCTTCGGCGTGCTCGCCACCGGCCTGGGGCAGTGGCAGTTCGGCCGCTTCGAGGAGAAGGCCGAGCGGCGTGACCTCGTCGAGACCAACTACGGGGCGCCGCCGGTGCCGCTGGAGCAGGTCCTGACCGGCCCCGGGGCGGCGCTGGCGCACGGCGACCAGTGGCGGCGGGTGAGCGTGACCGGCAGCTACGCCGCGCAGGACGAGCACCTCGTCCGCAACCGGCCCCGGCAGGGCGTGTTCGGCTACGAGGTGCTCGTGCCCCTCGTCCTCGACGACGGCAGCGCGGTCGCGGTCGACCGTGGCTGGGTGCCGTCCGGGCAGACCGCCGCGACCCGCCCGGACGTGCCCCCGCCGCCCTCCGGCGAGGTCACGGTGACCGGGTGGCTGCGCCCGTCCGAGCCCGACCTCGGCCGGGACCCGCCGGACGGCCAGCTCGCCTCGATCGACCTGCCGGCGCTGGAGGCCGCGACCGGGCTCGAGCTGGTCGGCGCCTACGTCATCCTCGAGGCCGAGGACCCGCCCGCCGACCGTCCGCTCGCCCTGGCCGCGCCCGACACGCGGCTGGGGTCCCACTTCGCCTACGCGCTGCAGTGGTGGCTCACCGTCCCGGTCGGCGTCGTGCTCGTCCTCGTCATGGCGCGCCAGCAGGCGCGCGACGAGTCCGGCACGCCGCGCGGGGCCCGGCCGAGGAAGGTCCGGATCTGGGACGAGGAGGACGGGTAGGGCGGGCCCGGCCCCGCCGGCGCCGCGCGGCGCTGGCACGATGACCCCATGGATCTCGGACTCGCCGGCCGCGCCTACGTCCTCACCGGAGCCTCCCGCGGGCTCGGTCGGGCCACCGCCGAGGAGCTCGTGCGCGAGGGTGCCGACGTGGTCGTCTCCTCCCGCTCGGCGTCGTCGGTGCAGGCCGCCGCCCGTGCGCTGAGCGACCTCGGGCCCGGCAGCGCCGTCGGCGTCGCCGCTGACCTGGCCGACGAGGACAGCCCCGAGCGCCTCCTGGCGGCGGCCGAGGAGCACTTCGGGCGCCTCGACGGCGTCGTCGTGAGCGTGGGCGGCCCGCCCGGGGCCAGCGCCTCCGAGGCGACCGACGACCAGTGGCGCGACGCCTTCGACAGCGTGTTCCTGGGCGCCGTCCGGATGGCCCGCACGGCGCTGGCCGCGGCCCGCTCCCCCCTCGCCGTCACCCTCGTCCTGTCCACCTCGGTGCGGGCGCCGCTGGAGGGGCTGGCCATCTCCAACGGGCTGCGCCCCGGCCTGGCCATGGTCGCCAAGACGCTCGCCGACGAGCACGGCCCGCGCGGCCACCGCGTCAACGCGGTCCTGCCCGGCCGCTTCGACACCGACCGGGTGCGCGAGCTCGAGGCCGGCACGGACGACCCCGGCGCCCTGCGGCAGCGGCTCAGCGGCACGATCCCCCTGCGGCGCTACGGCCAGCCCGAGGAGTTCGGCACCGTCGCGGCCTTCGTCACCTCCCCGGTCGCGTCCTACCT
>JASKZT010000104.1 GCA_030145965.1 Ornithinimicrobium sp. | reverse complement strand
GCGGTGGGTCCGAAGCAGGGCACGCCGGCGGTGCGGAGGGCGTCGGCGACCCCCGCGACGAGCGGGGCCTCGGGGCCGACGACGACGAGGTCGACCGCCTCGCGCCGCGCGAGAGCCACGACGGCGTCGACGTCGGAGGGGTCGCCCGGCAGGCAGCGGGCGAGGGCGCGGACCCCCGGGTTACCCGGGAGGGCGAGGAGCTCCTCGACGTCGGGGTCTGCGGCCAGCGAACGGGCCAGGGCGTGCTCACGTGCTCCGGAGCCGAGGAGGAGGACCTTCACGCCGGACGAGCCTACCGGCGGTGCCTGGGTGCCCTGCGACGTCCTCCCGAGGCGTGGGCGCCGGGGGCGGACGAGGGCATAAGTGTGGCCCTCCTGGAAGGCAGGGGGGTAACTCCCAGGAGGGCCACATCACAGGGCAGGGTCTGTCGGGTTGATGGGGGGCATGCCCGACGACTCGCACGATCCCTGCGCCGGCCGAAACCGGTAGGTCCAGACTGACATACCGGTTCGTCAATGTCACGTCGGGGGTGACGGGATCGCGACAATGACGGAGATCCGCCATCATGGTCGCGTGACCAAGAGCAGGGGCTGGCGCGAGTCGAGGCTCGACACCTACGGCACGGCCTACGAGGACTTCGTCTCCTCGGTCTACGTCACGGCCATCCGGCTGGGCACCCCGACGCGGCCGGGCCTGCGCACCGCCGACCTCGACGACGAGGCCATCACCGTCGCGACGAGGGAGCTGGTGGCGCGGGGTCTCCTCGTCGGGACCGACGACCCGGACGTGTGGCAGGTCGTGCCGCCGCGCGACGCGCTGCCGAGGTTCATCGACACCATGGAGCGCCGCCTGGAGACGACGCGCATGACGGCGGTGGAGATCGACACCCTCTGGCGACACGCCCTGGGCGACCAGCCGGCGCACACGCCGACCTCGATCGAGCTGCTCGCCGGCGCCGACGAGGTCGCCGCGCGCATCGCCTCCCTGCACACCACCGCCACGCGCCGCCTGTGGTGGGCCGTGGACGGGTCCGCGGCCGCCGCGCAGCTGCTCGCCGGGGTGCAGACGAGCCCGCACGACCTGGCTGTCCGGGACGGGGTCGACCGGCGGCTGGCGATGGACACGTCCCTCCTCGACGACCTGGCCGCCATGTCCTTCGTGCAGCGGATGCGCTCGGAGGGCAACCCGGTCACCTTCGGCAACGGCATCCCGTTCTCGATCCTCGTCTCCGACGCGGTCGCGATCGTGGACCTCACCGGCCTGGACGCCGAGGGGGAGGGGTCCTTCGAGCTGCGCATGGCCACGCCGGTCCACGCCGTCGTCAGGCTCTTCGAGGCGATGTGGACGCTGGCCACGCCCTACTGGCCGGGGCTGCTGGAGGCCCCGCGCACGGCCGAGGCCCTCCCGCTCGCCGAGCGCGAGCAGGGCGTCCTCGCCCTGCTCGCGACGGGCGCGAGCGACCAGGCCATCGCCCGGCAGACGGGGGTCTCGGTGCGGACCGTCGAGCGGCGGGTGCGCCACCTCATGGACCGCCTCGGGGCGGCCACCCGCTTCCAGGCGGGGGTGCAGGCCACCCGGCGCGGCTGGATCTGACGCCGGAGCGGATAGAGTGAGGTCTTTGCCAGGGGTGGTGGACGACCGCGCCGGGCGCCCAGGACGACGCCGGACGAAGGGTGTGCGAGTGAGCACCACGACCAACGACCTCGTCGCGGCCGAGCTCGCCGTCGAGCAGGCGCACGTCGACAGGGTGTACGCCGAGCTCGGCAAGGCCGCGCAGCGGGCCGAGCTCGTGCACGCCGAGGGGATGGCCCGAGGCCAGACCGACCGGCGCGGCACGGGCGACCCCCGGGAGGAGGAGATGACCGGGCTCTTCGAGCGCGATGCGCTCGTCTACTCCGCGAGCAAGCGGCGGGCCTCCCTGGAGCACCAGCACGAGGGCCTCGTCTTCGGCCGGCTCGACCTCACCCACGGGCGGGACGAGGCGGACCCCGACGCGCGCGAGGTCCGCTACGTCGGCCGCCTCGGGGTGCGGGACGACGACTACGAGCCGCTCGTCATCGACTGGCGCGCCCCGGCGGCCGCGCCGTTCTACCAGGCCACGCCGGTCGACCCCCAGGGCGTCATCCGGCGCCGGGTGCTGCGGTGCAGCGGCGAGGCCGTCGTGGGCGTCGAGGACGACCTCATGGTCGCCGACCCCCCGGAGGACATCGTCGTCGTCGGCGACGGGGCGCTGATGGCCGCGCTCACCCGCAGCCGCGGCGCCCGCATGCGCGACATCGTCGCCACCATCCAGCGCCACCAGGACGAGGCCATCCGCGCCCCCGCCCGGGGCGTCACGGAGATCACCGGGGGCCCCGGCACCGGCAAGACCGTCGTGGCGCTGCACCGCGCCGCCTACCTCCTCTACTCCGACCGGCGCCGCTACGAGGGCGGCGGCGTCCTCGTCGTCGGCCCGTCGGCCGCCTACACCGCCTACATCGAGCGCGTCCTGCCCTCCCTGGGCGAGGAGAGCGTGGTGCTGCGCAGCCTCGGCGACGTCGTCGCCGGGATGACCGCCACCCGGCTCGACCCGCCGGCGACGGCCGCGGTCAAGGGCTCCCTGCGCATCCGCCAGCTGCTCTCCCGGCTCTCGCGGGAGGCCCTGCCCGGCGCCCCCACCCAGCTGCGGGTGTTCGTCGCCGGCCAGGCGATCCGGCTGACCGAGCAGCACCTGCGCCGCGCGCGCTCGCAGGTGCTGCGCCACCACCACCGCAACACCTCCTACGACGCCGCCGTCGAGGCCCTGGCGTCGCTGGCGTGGGAGCAGGTGGACCAGGGCGAGCGTGCCGAGTTCGTCGACCGCTTCGCCGACTCCGACGACGTCGAGGCGTTCGTCCGCGAGTGGTGGCGCCCGGTCGACCCGCGCGAGATGCTGCTCTGGCTCGCCGACGAGGAGCTCGTGCGGCGCCTGGGCGTCGTCTCGCGAGAGGACGCCGGACTGCTCGCCGCGTCCTACCGCCGCGCCCTCGAGGAGGGCACGTGGACCGTGGCCGACGCGGCCCTCGTGGACGACCTGCACGCCCGCCTGGGGCCCATCGTCGACCTGCCGGCCGAGGAGCGCGGCTTCTTCGAGATCGAGGAGCTCGACGACGCCTCGCAGTACGGCGTCGCGGCGCTGCGCGTCGGGAGCGACCGGTCCGCGCCCGCGCGCCCGGTGGGCGCGGCCGACGACGACGACCAGCCGGTCGGCGTCGCCGTCGACCCCTCCGCCTCCGAGCGGATCTCCCGCGACCCGCGCACCCGTCTGCTCTCGGGCAGGGTCGGGTCGGCGGAGGAGTACGCGCACGTGCTCGTCGACGAGGCGCAGGACCTCTCCCCGATGCAGTGGCGCATGCTGGGCCGCCGCGGCCGCTGGGCGTCCTGGACCGTGGTCGGCGACCTGGCGCAGGCGTCCTGGGACGACCTGGAGGAGGCGGCCCGGGCGCGCGAGGAGGCCTTCGGCAGCAACCAGCGACGCAGCTTCCACATGGACACCAACTACCGCAACGCGCGGGAGATCTTCGACCACGCGGCGCGGGTCATCCGCGAGCACGTGCCGGACGCGGACATCCCGCAGGCCGTCCGCGAGACGGGGCACCACCCGGTGGAGGCGCAGGCCTTCCCGGAGGGCTTCGTCGAGGCGGCCCGGGAGGCGCTGGAGGAGGTGCTCGGCCAGGTGGACGGCTCGGTCGCGGTCATCACGCCGCAGCGGTGGCGCGACGCCCTGCAGCACCTCGACGGCACCGACGGGCGGGCCGTCGTCGTGGACCCCCTGTCGACCAAGGGCCTGGAGTACGACGCCACCCTCGTCGTCGACCCGGACGGGATCGTCGAGGAGTCGGCCGGCGGCGT
Source organism: Ornithinimicrobium sp. (assembly GCA_030145965.1). Taxonomy (GTDB): domain Bacteria; phylum Actinomycetota; class Actinomycetes; order Actinomycetales; family Dermatophilaceae; genus Ornithinicoccus. The sequence continues at coordinate 1,871 of JASKZT010000104.1, read as the reverse complement.
GCGGGCGCTCTACGTCGTGCTGACGAGGGCGGCGCACCGGATGACGGTGCTGCGCCCTGTGCACGGTGGTCAGGGGTGAGGGACGCGGCGGCTAGGGTCGAGCCGTGAGCACCGCGCTGTACCGCCGCTACCGGCCCGAGTCCTTCGCCGACGTCATCGGCCAGGAGCACGTCACCGAGCCGCTCATGCAGGCGCTGCGCTCCGGACGGGTCAACCACGCCTACCTCTTCTCCGGCCCGCGCGGCTGCGGCAAGACGACGAGCGCGCGCATCCTGGCCCGCTGCCTCAACTGCGAGGAGGGACCCACCCCCGACCCGTGCGGGGTCTGCGACTCGTGCGTGGCCCTGGCCCGCGACGGGGCGGGGTCGGTCGACGTCATCGAGATCGACGCGGCGAGCCACGGAGGCGTCGACGACGCCCGCGACCTGCGTGAGCGGGCGGCCTTCGGGCCCGCCCAGTCGCGCTTCAAGGTCTACATCATCGACGAGGCGCACATGGTGACGCCCAACGGCTTCAACGCGCTGCTCAAGGTCGTCGAGGAGCCCCCGCCCCACGTCAAGTTCATCTTCGCCACGACCGAGCCGGAGAAGGTCCTGGCGACCATCCGCTCGCGCACCCACCACTACCCCTTCCACCTCGTCCCGCCGCAGCGGCTGACCTCCTACCTGGAGCAGCTGTGCGAGCAGGAGGGCGTGGGCATGGAGCCGGGCGTGCTCTCCTTCGTCACCCGCGCCGGCGGCGGGTCCGTCCGGGACTCGCTGTCCGTGCTGGACCAGCTCATCTCGGGCGCCGGGGAGGAGGGGCTCACCTACGAGCGGACCGCCGCCCTGCTCGGCTTCACCGACGTCGAGCTGCTCGACGCCGTCGTCGACGCGGTCGCGGCCGGCGACGCCGCGACCGTCTTCGCCCAGGTCGACAAGGTGATGGAGTCCGGCCACGACCCACGCCGGTTCGTCGAGGACCTGCTCGAGCGCTACCGCGACCTCATCGTCCTGTCCGCCGTCGGCGACAGCGCCGCGGCGGGCGGGCTGCTGCCGGGGCTGCCGGCCGACCAGGTCGAGCGGATGCGCCACCAGGCGGGCGTGCAGGGGCCCGAGGCCCTCTCCCGTGCCGCCGACACCATCAGCCGCGGCCTGTCCGAGATGACCGGTGCGGTGTCCTTCCGACTCATGCTCGAGCTCCTCGTGGCCCGACTGCTCCTGCCGGCCGCCTCCGGGGAGGAGGGGTACGGCACGCGCCTGGACCGCATCGAGCGCCGGCTCGCCGCCTCGGTCGACCCAGGGTCGCCCCCCGCCGCACCGGCCCGTGCCGCGACGTCCCCGCCGCGGCAGGCCGCGGCTCCTGAGCGTCCTGCTCCCTCCCGCCCTCACGCGCCGGAGGCGAGCACCGGGGCCGCCGGGCCGCCCGCGCGGGGCCCTGAGCCACCTGGACGCCAGCCGTCTCCGGGCCGGGAGCAGCCCGCCCCGGAGGTGAGGGACCCGGCGACCGGGCCCGACGGTGGACCGGACCCGGCACCCGAGGCCCCCCGGGCCCCCGGCGCGCTCGACACCGCGGCCCTGCGACGGCAGTGGCCGGACGTCCTCGAGCGGGTCCGGCTCATCAGCCGCCGCACGTGGAGCGGTCTGCAGATGGCCGTCCTGCTCGACTACGACGGGCGCCGCGTGCTCCTGGGGATGCCCGACGAGAGCTGGATCCGCCACTTCATCGGGACCCAGCACCAGGAGGCGCTCCGCCAGGCCCTCATCGAGGCGATCGCCCTCGACACCCAGGTCGAGGCCGTCGTCACCGGCCCGGGCGGTCCCCAGGGCGGGCAGCCCGAGCCGCAGCCCGAGGGACCCGGACCCGGTGGTCCGCCGGACGGGCAGCACGAG
>JASKZT010000083.1 GCA_030145965.1 Ornithinimicrobium sp. | reverse complement strand
TGAAGGTGCCGAACTGGCCGTAGGCCTCGTCGTCGTCGTCGTCGGCGAAGCCCATGGCGCCGATGGTTCCGCTGACCGTTCCCTGGCGGCCCGTGTCGGTGTACGTGCTGGTGAGCCGCACGCCCTCGTCGGTGTAGGAGTCCTTCCAGGTGGACGTGTAGGTCCCCCCTACCCCGGTCATCGTGAGGTTGACCGACGGGCCGGGCCCGGTGCCGGGCTCGCCGTGCCCACCGCCGCTCAGGTAGCTCCCGGTCAGCGTCGCCGAGCCGAGCTTCTTCGAGACGGTCAGCGTGAGCGACGACTGGTCACCGTAGAAGGTCCTGACACTGAGCAGGTCACAGGCTCCCTCGGCCGGGGGCTCCTCACCGTGACCGCCGCCACCGGGGACCTCGCCCTCGTCGCAGTCGTAGTCCTCGACGTAGACGAAGGAGTCGAGGCTGCGCTGGCCGCTCCTGACGTCCAGGTAGCCCACGTGCACGTTGCCCCCTACTCCGCCGCCGAGCTCTCCGTGCTCGACCCACTGGACGTAGGCGTAGCTGCCGCTGTCCTTGCTCATGTACTTGCTCCAGGCCGTCGCCGGCGCGGCAGCACCGACGACCAGCGGGACGGCCAGGGCCGAGACGAGGATCTGGCGGGTGGTGGTGTGCATGATTGATCTCCCTGCTGTTTGTCCGCGGCGTCGCTGCCCCGGTGGTGGATGGAAGGTACTGCTGCTCGGTGGAGTCGGGGGGATGCTGTCGGCGTGTCAGCGTCGGGTGCGGAGCCTGTCGACGACCAGCTGTCCGATCTGGTCACCGTGAGGTTTTCCGTTCTCGATCCCCATCGGGAAATGGATGCCGCCATAGATCCGGGACTGGGCAGCCTCGTCCGCGGCAGCACGGAACGACGAGAAGTCCCGCGCTGGCAACCCTCTGTCCCGGTGCGAGTCGTCGTGGACGGGCAGCTCGCCGAGGAGGTCGGCCAGCACGGTGGCTGCGGCGCAGGAGGAGACCGAGTGGCCCGAGGTGTACTCGGGGAACTGCGGGGTGTTCACGAACGTCGACCAGCCCGCGTCGATGTACCGGTTGACGTACGTGACGGGACGGATGAGGTTGTACTCGTACTTGATCGTCCAGCACGACAGGAACGCGTCGTGGGCCGTGACGCCCAGGCGGGCCAATGCCTCCAGCGTGACGTCGAGCGCCAGGCCGTGCTGCTCGATCGCCTGAGCCGCGATCAGCATCCAGTGCCCGGCCGGCAGCCCGGATCGCAGCGGGTTGTCGGTCCAGAAGCTGGCGATCGCCCGGGTCTCGTCGGTGTTGGCCCTGCTCTGGTTGTAGGTCGCCATCGCCTGGGCGTAGAACGCGGACCCGGGATCTGTGCTGAAGGGGATGTGCGGGGTGGGGCGGAGCTCACCGGCCGAGCGCATCACCATGGGCCGCACCTCGCTCCAGTAGGGCTCGACCACGGCACTGAAGTTCGGGGGCGTGTGCTCCCACTTGTCCGGGCCGACGGGAGGGGTGTAGGGACGGTCCTGGATGTCTGACCAGCCGTCCGTGGCGATCCAGGCCACGAGCGTGGTGGCGACCGCACGACCGTGGGCGATCGAGTGACGGTAGGTACCTGGAGCCACCACCCGGCGACGGGCGGTCAGCTGCTCGTCCCTCAACGACGTGAGCGCGGCCTTGCGCTCCGGGGTGGCCGAGGCGTAGACGAACGTGGCCACCTCGTGAGCACTGACGGCGAGGGCCGTCAGCGCGTCGATGCGAGCGGCCGACACCGGTAGCGACCCAAGTCCGGTGAGCTGACCCCCCAGGGACCGGTGGAAGGGCATCTCGCCGACGCAGGCCTCGTACATCGCCAACGCCAGGTAGTTGTAGCAGCGCGCCGCCTGGGGCGGGGTCGGCCCTTCGCGCCAGGAGAGGTCGTAGGCCGACCGCAGCCAGGCGATGGCGGGTGCTGGAGATGTCCTGCTCAACGGACCGCGCGTGACGGTGGCGGTCGGTCCTGCGTGTGCCGCAGCCGGGGCGAGCAGACCCAGGGTTCCGACCGCCCCCAGCGCACCACCCGCTCTCAGCAGCTCACGACGGGACAGGTCTGGAAAATGCTGGAGCTGGGCCATGCCGTGTCTCCCTCGACCGGAGCTCAGCCCCCTGCGGCTTCGCTTACCCACAAGACGTCGCCGAGCCCCCCTATGTTGCTGGCCACGCGTGTGATCTATATCACACAGCGCAGCCTGACTGCAGTCGCGGCGGTGGTGCTTCTGGCTGACGGGGCACGATGGGCGTATGCCTGCGCGCCAGCCCGCCGCCCACCGGCGAGGCGTGGGCCTGGTCCTCGTCGTCCTCGCCGTTCTGGTGGTGGTGCTCATGTCTGTGCTGTCGAGCCTGCAGCGTCGGCTCATCTACCTCCCCGACACCAGCCAGGTGCCGGCCGTCGTCGAGGTGCTCCCCGGAGGTCGGGACGTCGTGCTGCGGACCGAGGACGGACTGGAGCTGGGAGCCTGGTTCGTCCCGGCTGACGAGCGCCGTGATCGTGGGCTGGCGGTGCTGTACGCCCCGGGAAACGGGGGCAACCGTGCCGACCGCGCCGGACTGGCCCAGGAGCTG
>JASKZT010000049.1 GCA_030145965.1 Ornithinimicrobium sp. | reverse complement strand
CCGCGGGCGACGTGGAAGCTGAACGGCACGCTGCGCATCACGACTGAGGACCACGGCCACCGCGCGTCCCCGGGAGCCTGATCGCCGTGACCGCCAGCCTGCACCTCGACGCCGACCTCACCCTGGAGGTCGACACCGGCGTCGCCGAGGACGACCCGGGTCGCCACCTCGCGGCGCGGCTGACCGGGTCCGGGTCGACCGTCACCCTGACGGTCGACGGGCTCGGGCAGGTGCCCCTCGGCGTCTCCGCCCGGCGCGCGGCCCGGCCCCTGCGCGACCTGGCCCGGATGCTCGCCGACGACGGCCTCACCGTCGTCGTGGCCACGCGCCAGGGACCGCTGCTGTCGCTGGGCCGGGTGCGCCAGCGGGTCGGGGACCGGGCCATCACCCGCTCGCCCCACATCGCCGTCCACGACCGCCGCGCTGCGCTCCGCCTGCTCCGGCCGCGCGGCACGGACGGCGCACCCGCCCTGACCGGTTTGCTCCCGCCGGGGACGCCGTGGCCGCTCATGCCCACCTTCACCCCGCCCCGCCGCCGGCACGTCACGACGACGCACGACCCCCTCGGCGGTGGCGACCCACGCCTGGTCCTCTACCTCACGCCGCCCGAGCACGGCGGCGAGCGTCTCGTGCTCCCGTTGCGCCGCGGCGTCACGACGGTCGGCGCCTCCCCCGACGACGACCTCACCGTCGCCGGCCTGCAGCCGGGGCACGTGCGGGTCCGGCGCGACGCCGCCACGGACGAGTACGAGGTCGTCCCGGTGCACGGCGCCCCGACGACCGTGTCGGGCGTGGCCGTCACGGCCCCTGCTCCCCTGCGGACCGGCGCCCCCGTCCGGGCGGGCGAGCTCACGCTCGTCTACGTCCGCGACGAGTACGCCGACCACGGCCTCCCCTACGGAGGCCGGGAGGGTGGCGAGTTCTCCGACCATCGGCCCCAGCGGCGCCGGAGGTACGCCCGGTGAGCCGCACGACCGACCGCCCGGACGACCGCCGCCCGCACGAGGTTCCCCACCGCGGGGTCACCCCGCGTGACCTCGCGGGGGCGCACGTCGCGGTCGTCGGCGCCACGGGCGCCCTCGGGTCGCGCCTGGTCGACCGCCTCGCCGACCGTGGCGCGGTCGTCACGGTCGTCGGCCGCGACGAGCAGCGCCTGCTCCACCACGTCCGCGGAGGGTCCGTGGTCGTCGGCGACCTCACCGACGACACCCTCGGCGACCGGCTCGCCGCCACGGTCGAGGAGCACTTCGGCGGTCGTCTCGACGGCCTCGTCAACGCCGCGGGGGTCGTGGCGTTCGGGCCGGTCGCCGACCTGCCGGACGAGGTGGCCGAGCAGCTCGTCCTCACCAACCTCGTCGGGCCGATGTGGCTGCTGCGACGCACGCTGCCGCTCCTGCGGGCCTCCCACGGCTTCGTCGCGCAGATCACCGGGGTCGTCGCCGAGGAGTCCTACCCCGGCATGGCGGCCTACGGCGCGAGCAAGGCGGGGCTGGCCGCCGCCTCGGCCTCCCTCGCCCAGGAGCTGCGCCGCGACCGCGTCGACGTCATCGACCTGCGCCCGCCGCACACCGAGACCGGGCTGGCAGGCAGGGCGTTGGCCGGCCAGGCCCCCCGTATGCCGCCCGGCCTCGACCCCGACGCGGTCGCCGACCGCATGGTCACGGCGATCGTCGAGCGGGAGACGGTCGTCGGTCCCGCCGCCTTCGCGGTCCGAGGGACCCGGGGAGCGGTCTGAGGCGCCCGGCCTGCGGCTCAGCCCTCCGGGCCCGCCTCCACGATCGCGTCGACCTCCTTCTCCCACCCGCCCCGACGAGGGTCGGTCGAGCGCACCAGCCAGGTCGCGCCCGCGTCGGCGTACTCGCCCACGGGCACGCCCGGACGCCGGTGGGCGACGACGTCCCACCCCGGCCGGGACGGCTCGCCGTCGAGGGCGAGGTAGGCGGCGAGCTGATCCGGGGTGAGGTCCTCGCCCCGGCCGATCGGCACCACACCGTCCCAGCGACGGGCCCGGGCGAGGGGCCGGCGGTGCGGCGCGACCCCGGCGACCCACACCGGCGGCCGGGGCTGCTGCACCGGTCGCGGGTGCAGGTCGGCGAGCACCCGGTAGTGGTCGCCGTCGAGGTCCACCGGTCCGCGCGCCAGCGCGTCGAGCAGCTCCAGCCCCTCGTCGAGCATCGACGCCCGCACCCTGGGGTCGGCCTCCTCCCCCAGGTCGGCGAAGTCACGGTCCACCGGCTCCCCCAGGCCGACGCCGAGCACCGCGCGCCCGCCGCTGAGGTGGTCCAGGGTGCTCATCTGCTTGGACACCACCACCGGCCGGCGCCGGGAGAGCGGCGTGACCAGCGTGCCGAGCCGGACCCGCTCGGTCCCCTGCGCGAGCGCCCCGAGCAGCACCCACGGGTCCAGGGGCGCGACGGGGGCGCTCCACTGCACGTGGTCCCAGAGGAAGACGCCGTCCCACCCCCGCTCCTCGGCCCGGCGGCCCCAGCCGACGACCCGCGCCGCGTCGGTGAACGGTGGGAGGCTGAGCGCGTGCCTCATACCTGCGCCAGCTCCTCGGGCGAGCGGTGACGCCGCTCGCGCAGCGCGGAGCCGGAGCCGGAGCCCGCGATCACCCAGGCCGCGAGCATGACGCGCCGCGGAGGGGGTTCGAGCCGGTCGACCGTCCGGATCTGCCGGAGCGCACGTGCGGTCATCATCTCCGGAATCTAGCGGGCGCAGCCCCCTCCATGGGGGAAGGCCGCCGGCCGTCGCGGTGGGGGCGACGGCGCAGACGGCCACGGCTAGGGTCGGAAGGGCAGGGTAGGAGCAGGGTCGGCACCGGCGGGAGGAGCCCCATGGCCTGGCACGACGTGGTGGTCGTCGGCGGCGGCAACGCC
>JASKZT010000368.1 GCA_030145965.1 Ornithinimicrobium sp. | reverse complement strand
CCTCCCTGGCCTACGCCGAGGACTTCATCACCCCCCACCCGGTCATCGAGCAGGCGCAGCGGCGCGGCGAGCAGCTGGGGGCCGAGCCGGTGACCGCCGCGGCCGGTGCGGCCCTGCGGCTGCTGGCCGCCACCGTGGCCGCCCGCCACGTCGTCGAGGTCGGCACCGGCGGCGGCACCTCCGGCCTGTGGCTGCTCCAGGGCATGCCGCGCGACGGGGTGCTCACCTCCATCGACCACGACCCCGAGCTGCAGCGCGCGGCCCGCGAGGCCTTCGCGAGCGCCGGCATCCCGCCCCAGCGCACCCGGGTCATCGGGGGTGACGCCGAGCAGGTCCTGGGCCGGCTGACCGACGGGGCCTACGACCTGGTGCTCGTGGACGCCGACCCCGAGGGCTACCCCGCCTACGTCGAGCAGGGCGTCCGGCTGCTGCGCACCGGTGGTCTGCTCGTCCTGGACGACATGCTCTGGCACGACCGCGTCGCCGACCCGGCCAGCCGCGACGAGGTCACCACCCTCCTGCGGGACCTGGGCAAGAAGCTGCGCGACGACGACCGGCTGCTCCCCACCCTGCTGCCGGTCGGCGGCGGCCTGCTCGTCGCCGTCCGGCGCTAGGCACCCGGTCCCGCCGCCGAGCACGCGAGAGCCCCCGGACCGCCGTGGTCCAGGGGCTCTCGCGTGCTCGGTGGCAGGGCTCCGGGTCAGCCGACGCACCCCTTGATGGCCTCGCCCAGGGCAGAGGCCTCCTCCGCGTTCATCTCGACGACCAGCCGGCCGCCGCCCTCCAGGGGCATGCGCAGCACGATGCCGCGCCCCTCCTTGGTGACCTCCAGAGGCCCGTCTCCGGTGCGAGGCTTCATTGCTGCCATGGTTGCCCTTCCTTGTGGCGGCCGAGGAACGCAGAGCCCGGCGCACGTCGCGTCGGGCCTGGTGACACTCGTCCCTAGTATCTCCCGGTTCGTGAGGCCATCCTAATCCAGGGCGGCCGTCGGCCCCCCGCTCCAGGGGCCAGGACTGGGATGATGGGGCCGTGCACGCCCGATCCGCCGTCGTCGACCTCTACGGCGACCACCTGCGACGACGTGGCTGGTGGGCCCCCGTCGCGGGCGTCGTCGCGCTCGCCGCCAGCTGCCAGGTGCAGCCGGCGGCCGCCCGGACCGCCGTCTCCCGGCTCGTGCGCGAGGAGTGGCTCGTCGCGCAGCCGAGGCACGGCGCGAGGGGGTATGCCGCGACGACGCTGGCGCAGGACCGCCTCACCCGGGCGCACGAGCGCATCTACGCCCGCCGGCCCCGGGCGTGGGCGGGTGGCTGGCACCTCGTCGTCGTGGGCGGGGACGGCGACCGCCGCCGCCGGGACCGGGTGGCCGCCTCGCTCGCCTACCTCGGCTACGGCCGGCTCGGGCCGGGCACGTGGGCCAGCCCGTGGCGCAGCCCCGAGCTGGCCGACACCCTCGCCGGTCACGGGGCCGCGTGGACCGGGTGGAGCTCGACCCCGGAGGACACCGACCCGGCCGAGCTGGCGGCGCGGCTGTGGGACCTCGAGGCGCTCGGTGCCGCCTACCAGCGCTTCGGGCGGTCCCTGCCGGACCGGGCCTCGCTGGCGGGGCTCGCGCCGGAGGTCGCCTACCCCCTGCGCACCGGTGTCGTGCACGAGTGGCGCAAGTTCCTCTTCCGCGACCCGGGCCTGCCCGTGGAGGCGCTGCCCCCCGACTGGCCGGGGCAGCGGGTGCGCGAGGCCTTCCTCGACGTCGCCGACACCCTGCGCCCGGCCGCCGAGCGCTTCGTCACGACCACGCTGTCCGCCGCGCTGCCCCACCCCGAGGGCGGGATCCGGTGAGGAGAGCGCCGCAGTAGGTTGGGCCCCATGACCTCCCAGACCTCCCCCGTCGTCACCGAGCGCGCCGACGGCGTGGCCACGATCACGCTCTCCCGCCCCGAGGCCATGAACTCCCTCGACGTGCGCACCAAGGAGGCGCTGCTGGCGACCCTGCGCGACGTCGCGGCCGACCCCGAGGTCCGCTGCGTCGTCCTCACCGGCTCCGGGCGGGCCTTCTGCGTCGGCCAGGACCTCAAGGAGCACGTGCGCCTCCTCGGCGAGGACGCCGAGCAGCTCTGGACGACGGTGGCCGAGCACTACAACCCCGTGGTCGAGCTCATCGCGACGATGGACAAGCCCGTCCTCGCCGCGGTCAACGGCGTGGCCGCGGGCGCGGGCGCCTCGTTCGCCTTCGCCGCCGACCTGCGCTACGTCGCGGAGTCGGCCGGGTTCAACCTGGCCTTCACCGGCATCGGCCTGTCCTGCGACTCCGGCACCTCCTGGTCGCTGCCCCGCCTCGTGGGGCCGGGCCGGGCCAAGGAGCTGCTGCTCTTCCCCCGCACGGTCCCCGCGCAGGAGGCGCTCGAGCTGGGCCTGGCCACCGAGGTGGTGCCCGACGACGAGCTGGCCGGCCGGGTCCGCGAGGTCGCCCGCACGCTGGCCGCCGGTCCCACCCTGGCCTACGGCGCGGTGCGCCGGGCGGTCGCGTTCTCCGCCGGGCACGGCCTGTCCGACTCCCTCGCGCTCGAGGACGAGCTCATGACGCGGACGGGGCTCAGCGCGGACCACCGGGCCGCCGTGGACGCCTTCCTCGCCAAGGAGCGGCCGGTCTTCACCGGCCGGTGAGCGACGGACGCCGGGGGCGCCCACGGGCGGGTCACGGCGGGTTGTCGCGCGGGGGGACGAACATGAACAGCTCCCACGACCACCACACCTGCCAGCCGAGGAAGAGCCCGACGAGCACGAGGGTGCGCACCACGAGCAGCCACCGGGGCGCCCGTCCGCGCTCGTCGTCCGGGCGCCACCCGCCGCCGACCATGAGCACGAAGAGCGGGAAGAGCAGGACCAGGTAGCGGTAGATGCTCGTCCACGGGTCGAGCGCGGCGAAGAGGTAGAGCACGTAGGCCAGGCACCAGGTGCGCAGCTCGGGGCCCAGGGCCCGGGCCCACGGACCCGCGACCGCGACGACGAGCAGCAGAAGGCCGCCCACCAGCAGGAGCAGCCCGGTCACGTCGCCGAAGAGCCACTGGACGCGCTCGATCGTGGGGGTGAACGGGGTGACCGGCTCACCGCGGCGCCAGGAGGACATCGTCACGGTGTAGGCGTCCGGCACGCCGGTGCGCAGCCACGCCACCGTCGGCCACACCAGGCCGGCCAGACCGCACCCCACGAGCGCGCTCGCCATCCGGACGTACTCCCCGCGCCCGAGGGGCTCCTCGTGCCGGCGCCGCCAGCGGCACCACACCGCGACGAGGGCGACCAGGCCCAGCGGCAGGCCGATGGGGCGGGCCAGGCCGGTGAGCAGCGCGACGGCACCGGCCGCCAGCCATCGCCTGCGCACCAGCAGCCACAGCGCCGCGGCCAGCAGGAGCAGGGCGAGGGACTCGGTGTAGGCGACCTGGAACGTCGGCGAGGCGGGGTAGGCCCCGAGCAGGGCCACCGCCCCCAGCGCGGCGGCGGTGCCCACCCGCTCCCGGAGCAGGCCGGCGACGACGACCGCCGCGGCATACCCCAGGACGACGGCGACGACGGTGCCGGTCACCGCGAAGGGCAGCCCGGTCAGGCCGGTGAGCCCGCGGGCCAGGTAGGGGAACACCGGGTAGAACGCCCACGGGTTCTGTCGGACCTGCCCGCTCGCGTCGACGGGCAGGACGTCGGGGTAGCCCTCGGTGGCGATCCGCTCGTACCAGGCGCCGTCCCAGAGGGTGGCCAGCTGGAAGTAGCGGGGCACACCGGGCTGGTCGTAGACGACCGGGTCCTGCCAGTGGTGCGCGAGCTGGACGAGCAGCACCGTGCTCAGCGCGCGGAGCACCGTCCAGACGGCCAGGACCGCCAGGACGAAGCGCAGGTCGAGGGTGCGGCGGACGGCGGGGGCGACCGCCGTCATGAGCTGACGCGAGCCCCCGGCACCCGCGAGCCGGAGCGGGAGGCGCCCGCCCGGAAGCAGCCGACGAGGTGGTCGTCGACGAGTCCGCAGGCCTGCATCGCGGCGTAGACGGTGGTCGGGCCCAGCTGGACGAACCCGGCCTTCTTGAGACGCTTGGCCAGCAGCTCGGACTCCGAGGTCTGGGTGGGCACGTCGACGAAGCGCTTGGGGCGCGGGGTCGGCTCGGGCGCGTGCGTCCAGAGCAGCTCCTCCAGCCCCCCGGTGTCGCGCAGCGCGACGGTGGCCCGGGCGTTCTGGACCGTGGCCTCGATCTTGCGGCGGTTGCGCACGATGGACTCGTCGCGCAGCAGCCGGTCGACGTCGACGTCGTCGAAGGCGGCGACCGTGTCCGCGTCGAAGCCGGCGAAGGCGGCCCGGAAGGCCGGCCTCTTGCGCAGGATGACCAGCCAGGACAGGCCGGACTGGAAGCCCTCGAGGCACAGCCGCTCCAGCAGGGCCGTCTCCCCGTGCACCGGCTTGCCCCACTCGCGGTCGTGGTAGTCGCGGTAGTCACCGTGCCCGAGGCCCGGCCAGCTGCACCGCACCACCCCGTCCGGCCCGACGAACAGGTCGGTGTGCGGTGTGGTCGTCGTCATCGTGGGTTCCCTCCCGGTTGCTCGGCCGCCTCCCGCAGCCTGGCGATCTCGGCGTCGCGCTCCAGCAGCTCGCGCGCCAGGCGCCCCAGCGCCTCGTCGACCTGCCGCATGCGGTAGCCCCGCAGCGCCTGGTCGAAGCGCAGGTCGTGCACGTCGTCGGCCACCATCGGCCCCGACGGCAGCGTCCGTGCCGACTCCGTCGTCACCGCCGCAGGCACGCCGGGCACGTCGACCCGGCTGACCCCCCATGCCGCGAGCGCGCCCAGCAGGAGCACGGCCACGACCGTCACGACGATGATCACGGCACGATCCTCGCACGTCAGAGTGCTGGATTGAAGGGCGACCCGTCGCGCTCGGCACCGGCGTCGACGATCCACCGGATGCACTCCTCCACGTCGTCGGTGACCCGCAGGAGGTCGACGTCGTGCGGCGAGATCATGCCCTCCTCGAGGAGCGTGCCGCGCACCCACTCCAGCAGCGGTCCCCAGAACGCGGTGCCGAGCAGGACGATCGGGAAGTTGGTGATCGTGCCGGTCTGGACGAGGGTCAGCGCCTCGAAGAGCTCGTCGAGGGTGCCCACCCCCCCGGGCAGCACCACGAAGCCCTGGCTGTACTTGACGAACATCGTCTTGCGGACGAAGAAGTAGCGGAAGT
>JASKZT010000349.1 GCA_030145965.1 Ornithinimicrobium sp. | reverse complement strand
TCCGTATCCACCGGCGCGACGTCCAGGAGCGGGTCTTCGCGATCATGGGCCTGGACGAGGAGCAGGCGCAGGAGAAGTTCGGCTTCCTCCTGGAGGCGTTCAAGTTCGGCGCGCCCCCGCACGGTGGGATCGCCTTCGGCTGGGACCGCATCGTGGCCCTGCTGGCCGGCACGGAGTCCATCCGCGACGTCATCGCCTTCCCCAAGTCCGGCGGCGGCTTCGACCCGCTGACCGAGGCGCCGGCACCGATCACGCCGGAGCAGCGCAAGGAGGCCGGCGTGGACGCGCGGCCCCGGGCGGAGGCCCCGGCGGAGCAGGGTGCCGACGAGGTCGCGCCGCGCACCGGCTGAGCCCCAGGCGTCCGACGGCCGCTCCTCCCGCGCCCGCGGCAGGGGCGGCCGTCGCGCGTCGCTCAGGGCCGGTGCAGCCGGCGGGAGTGCCAGCGGCGCGCGGTGCGGTAGCCCAGGCGCCGGTAGAGCCGGCGGGCCGTGTCGTTGTCGCTGAACATCCCCAGCGTGCACACCCCGTGGGCCTCCACGGCCCACCGGGTCAGCGCGGCCGAGACGACCCGGCCCCATCCCTGGCCGCGGGCCCCGGTGGCGGTGAGGATGCCCGCCAGGTGCGGCACGCCCGAGTCCTCGCTCTCGGCACCGCCGACCGCGAGGAGCGTCCCCCCGGCGTCCCTGGCCCCCACCCAGCGCGTCATCGCGCCCTCGCCGATCCGGGTCCACACCCGGGGGTTGTGGGCGTGGGCGAAGGCGCGCAGCTCCTCGGCGTCCCGGAGGTCGTCGAGCAGCACGAGAGCCTTCTCCCGCGGCTCGGGCGGGGGAGCGGCACCGGCCCACATCCACTCCCAGTCCCCGCCCTCGTCGGTGAGCGGCAGGCCGGCCCGACCGACGGCCGCGTGCTCCTGCGGCACCGACGCCGACCGGGCGCCCCACGCCTCCAGCACCCCGGCCTCCCGGACGAGCCGCAGCGCGCCGGCCACCCGTGCGGCCTCCTCCGCCAGCTCCTCCCCGGTCGGCGCCGTGCCGTCGGCGCGACCCGGGCGCAGGGGGGCGACCCACAGGCCCGGCCGGTGCCCCAGGCGCTGCACGACGGCGACGCCGTCGTGGACCAGGGCGTGCCCGGGCAGGGGGTCCGCCAGCCCCCAGCGCACCCAGGGGTCGTCGCCGGCGAGCGCCAGCAGCGCTGACCGGTCCACGAGGGACGGGGCGGCGGACGACGGTCCGGGCACGACTCACCTGCCTGGCGCGAGGGGGACGACGGGACACCATAACCGGTGGTTCCCGGCCCGTCCCGACCACCCGACCCCCGGTCGCGGACGGGTCGCGCCGGTGCCGCGGGTAGCCTGCCAGGGTGTCGTCGAGCAGCGGATCGGACCTCTTCAGCGCGGCGGCCGGCGGTGGCGAGGCACCCGGCCCGGGGGACCTGCGTCCGCCGCTGGCCGTGCGGATGCGTCCCCGCACCCTCGAGGAGGTCGCGGGCCAGGAGGACGTGCTGCGGCCCGGCTCCCCGATGCGCCGCCTCGTCGAGGGCGCCCAGGGCGTCGCGGGGCCCCTCTCGGCCATCCTGTGGGGGCCACCCGGCACCGGCAAGACCACGCTGGCCCACCTCGTCGCCACGGCCGCGGAGCGCCGCTTCGTCGAGCTGTCGGCGGTCACCGCCGGCGTCAAGGACGTCCGGGCGGTCATGGACCAGGCCGTCCAGGACCGCGCGCTGCACGGTCGCCAGACCGTGCTGTTCCTCGACGAGATCCACCGCTTCACCAAGGCCCAGCAGGACGCCCTCCTGCCCGGGGTCGAGAACCGGCTGGTCGTCCTCGTCGCCGCCACGACCGAGAACCCGTCGTTCTCCGTCATCGCCCCCCTGCTGTCCCGGTCGGTCCTCGTCCGGCTGGGGCCGCTGGACGACGACCAGGTCCGCGGCGTCCTGGCCCGCGCGCTCGCCGACGAGCGGGGTCTCGGCGGTGGGTTCACCCTGGCCGAGGACGCCCTGGAGCACCTCGTGCGGATGGCGGGGGGCGACGCCCGCAGGGCCCTGACGACGCTCGAGGCGGCCGCCGGCGTCGCCGACGACGAGCGGGCCGCGGGCACCGAGCACGAGCCGGCCGCGATCACGCTGGAGACGGTCGAGCGGGCGATGGCGCACGCGGCGGTGCGCTACGACCGGGCGGGCGACCAGCACTACGACGTGGCCAGCGCCTTCATCAAGTCGATGCGCGGCTCCGACGTCGACGCGGCCCTCCACTACCTCGCCCGGCAGCTGGAAGCGGGGGAGGACCCGCGCTTCATCGCCCGCCGCATCGTCATCACCGCCAGCGAGGACGTCGGGCTCGGCGACCCCACGGCGCTGCAGACGGCCGTGGCCGCCCTCCACGCCGTCGCCCAGATCGGCATGCCGGAGGCGCGCATCATCCTGGCCCAGGCCGTCATCCACAACGCGCTCGCGCCCAAGTCCAACGCCGCCTACGCGGCCGTCAACGCCGCCGTCGCGGACGTGCGGGCTGGCCGCGGCGGCCCGGTCCCCGCCCACCTGCGGGGCAGCGGGTATGCCGGCGCCGCGGGGCTCGGGCACGGGGAGGGCTACCGCTACAGCCACGACGAGCCCGCGGGCGTCGGCCCCCAGCAGTACCTCCCCGACGACCTCGCCCGGGCCGACGTGGACTACTACCACCCCACCGGCCGCGGGTGGGAGGAGCGGCTGGGCGCCCGCTGGCGCGAGCTGCGCCGGATCGTCCGCGGCCGCTGAGGAGGGCGCGGCGGGGCCGGTGACGGCGGCGGGTCGGGGTCCGGGGGTGCCCAGGCGCGGCGGCTAGAGTGGGCGGGTCTGTCCGTCCCCAGGTGAGGAGACCATGGAAACCGCCGAGATCCGCCGTCGCTGGCTGAGGTTCTTCGAGAGCAAGGGCCACACGGTGGTGCCCAGCGCCCCGCTCCTCTACGACGACCCCAACCTGCTGTTCGTCAACGCCGGGATGGTCCCGTTCAAGCCCTACTTCCTCGGGCAGCAGACGGCACCGTGGCCCCGCGCCACGAGCGTGCAGAAGTGCGTGCGGACCCTGGACATCGAGGAGGTCGGCAAGACCACCCGGCACGGCACGTTCTTCCAGATGAACGGCAACTTCTCC
>JASKZT010000267.1 GCA_030145965.1 Ornithinimicrobium sp. | reverse complement strand
GATGCTGTGACCGAAGCTCGGTCCCTTGCCGCAGACGTCGCAAGTGGCAGCCACGGTGTTCTCCTGGGGTCGGTCTGGTGCGATGGTCGGCGTGCCTGGACCGGCTGGCGACGGGCGCGGGTCGGTCACCAGGCAACCTCGGTAGCGTACCGGACCTGCGGGGTGCCGCCCAAATCAGGGCAGGTCCGCCGACACGGCCCTGTGCAGGACGGCGGTCGGCGCGGACCGGTCGGGGATAGGTTAGGCGCGTGCCCCGCCCTGCCCTCGACCTCGTCACCGCCCGACGGTGGGCGGTGACCGCCCGGCTCCTGCTGGCCGGGGCCCGGGAACGGATCGACGAGCTCAACGTCTTCCCGGTCGCCGACGGCGACACCGGCACCAACATGTTCCTCACCATGGACGGGGCGCTGGAGTTCGTCCGCGGGCAGTTCGAGCTGGGCGCGGGCACCGAGCGGCTCGACGAGGGTCTCGCCCTCATCGCCCGCGGCATGCTCCTGTCGGCCCGCGGCAACTCCGGGGTGATCATGTCCCAGCTCGCCCGCGGGCTCTCGGACTCCGTCGGCGAGGAGGTCACCAGCGCCGGCCCGGACCAGCTCGCGGCGGCCTTCGAGGCCGCGGCCCGGACCGCCTGGGACGCCGTCGCCGCCCCGGTCGAGGGGACGATCCTCTCCGTCGCCAGGGCTGCCGCCGAGGGCGCCCGCGCCGCGGTCGAGCGGGGCCGTCCGCTCTTCGGCGAGGAGGAGGAGCTCGAGGCGCTCCACGTCGTGCGGGAGGCGCTGCAGTCGGCCCGCGAGGCGCTGGCGCACACCCCCGAGCAGCTGCCGGCCCTGCGTGCCGCCGGTGTCGTCGACGCGGGGGGAGCAGGCCTCGTCCTCGTCGTGGAGGCGCTGGAGGCCGTCCTGGAGGACCGGCCGCACCGCGGCGTCACCGAGCTGCCCACGTGGTGGGAGGTCCAGGAGGGGCGGGGGGACCAGGCAGCCCGGCCCTGCACCGAGGCCCACGCCGAGGGCGACGAGGGCGGCATCGAGGTCATGTACCTCCTCACCGGCACCGACGAGGACCGCGCCGGCCGGCTCAGGGCGCGCCTGTCGCTGCTCGGCACCTCGGTCGTCGTCGCGGGCGGCCCGACGGACTACCGCGTGCACGTCCACCTCGCCGACCCGCGCCTGGCGGTGGAGGCGGGCGCCGTCGCGGGCACCGTCGAGGACGTCCGCGTGACCTCGCTCGCCGACGGCACGGAGCTGAGGCCCCTGCCCGGGCCGCCGGCGGCGGGCGGCACGCCCGACGTCAGCGGTAGGGGAGCGCACGCCGATGCGCGCCCGGGCCGCTTCGGCATCGTCGCGTGCGGGCTCGGACCCGGCGTGGAGCGGCTGCTCGCGGAGGCGGGCGCCGCCCAGGTGGTGCCCTCCGGCCCGCGCCGGCGCGCCTCCGCCGGGCAGCTCCTGGCGGCCGTCTGGGCGAGCGGGACCCCGCGCGTCGTGCTGCTGCCCAACGACGGCGACACGGTCATGGTCGCCATGGCCGCCGCCGAGGCGGCCGCGCGCGAGGGCGTCGAGGTCGACGTCGTCCCCACCCGCACGCTGGTCCAGGGGCTGGCCGCCCTGGCCGTCCTCGACCCTGACGGCGACCCCGCCGCGGTCGTCGCGGCGATGACCGAGGCCGCCGAGGCCGTCCGGCCGGGGGCCCTCACCCGCGCGGAGCGCCCGGCGCAGACGCCCGCGGGTCCGGTGCGACCCGGCCAGTGGATCGGCATCGTCGCCCGCGACATCGTCGCCGTGGACGACGAGCTCGACGCGGTGGCCGCCGCCGTCCTCGACGTCCTCTGGCACGACGAGGCCGAGGTCCTCACGGTGCTGTGCGGCGCGAGCGCGCAGGAGGGTGCCCTCGACGAGGTCCTCGAGGCGCATCTCGCCGGGCACCCCGGGGCCGAGGTGACGACGATCGAGGGCGGTCAGCCGACCTACCCCTACCTGCTGGGGGTCGAGTGATGGCGGTCGGCCTGGACACCCGCCTGCGCACCGTCGTCGGGGCCGGCGCCAAGACCCTGGAGACCGCGCGCGGCTTCACCACGGTGCGCGACATGCTCGACTTCCTGCCCCGGACCTACCTCGACCCCACGCGCCCGGCCGCCTTCGGGGGGCTGCCCCACGGGGAGGACGTCGTCGTCGTCGGGACGGTCCGCTCGGCCACGACGCGCGCCATGCGGTCGCGGCGTGGCCGCATGCTCGTCGTCGACGTCGAGGACGAGGCGGGCGGTGGCACCCTGCAGCTGACGTTCTTCAAGCCCTACGGCCACCAGGACCGGCTGGTGCCCGGCGCCCGGGTCGTCTGCTCGGGGCAGATCGGCACCTACGGCCGCCAGCTGCAGCTGACCCACCCCGACTACGCCGTCCTCGACGACCCCTCCGGCTCCTCCTCGGGCGGGTGGCTGCTCGGGGGCCTCGTGCCGGTCTACCCCTCGACGTCCAAGCTGTCCCCGATCGTCCACGGCGACCTGCTCGACCTCGTCCTCCACGCCCTCGACGACCTGCCCGACCCGCTGCCGGAGAAGGTGCGCCGCGCCCACGACCTGCCCGACCTGCGCGACGCCTACCAGCTCGTGCACCGGCCGCGCACCGACGCCGACCACCGCCGCGGCCTGCACCGCCTGCGCTTCCAGGAGGCGTTCGTCATCCAGGCCGCGCTGGCGCGCACGCGGCTGGCCAGCGACGCCGTGCCCGCCGTGCCACGAGAGCCGGTGGAGGGCGGGCTCGTCGACGCCCTGCTCGAGCGGCTGCCCTTCGAGCTCACCGGCGGGCAGCGGACGGTGCTGGAGGAGCTGCGCGCCGACCTGGCCCGCCCCGTGCCCATGCACCGCCTGCTCCAGGGCGAGGTCGGCTCGGGCAAGACCGTGCTGGCGCTCCTCGCCATGCTCGCGACCGTCGACGGCGGCGCGCAGGCGGCCCTGCTGGCCCCCACCGAGGTGCTGGCGGCCCAGCACCACCGGGCGGTCACCGCCCTGCTCGGCCCGATGGCGGAGGGCGGCATGCTCGGCGGGGCGGAGAACGCCACCCGCGTCGCCCTCCTCACCGGCAGCCAGTCCGCCGCCGAGCGTCGCGTCAACCTGCTCGCCGCGGCCTCCGGGGAGGCCGGCATCGTCGTCGGGACCCACGCGCTCATCCAGGAGCACGTGCAGCTGGCCGAGCTCGGGCTCGTCGTCGTCGACGAGCAGCACCGCTTCGGCGTGGAGCAGCGCGACGCCCTCCGCGCCAAGGCCTCCGACGCCCCGCACGTGCTCGTCATGACCGCCACCCCCATCCCGCGGACGGTCGCGATGACCGTCTACGGCGACATGACGACCTCCACCCTGCGCGAGCTCCCGCGCGGGCGGCAGCCCATCGCGACCCACGTGGTCACCGGCGACCGCCCCACCTGGCTGCGCCGGACCTGGGAGCGCGTCGTGGAGGAGGCGCGGGGCGGGGGGCAGGTGTATGTCGTGTGCCCGCGGATCGGGCAGGAGGACGACCCCGACCTGCCCGGCGGCGACACGGACGGCCCCGGCGGCCCCACCGACCGGGCGCCCGCGACCGCGGCCGAGGGGGACGTGCCCGACGTCGACGGCGAGGAGCTCGACGGCGGCGGAGCCGACGGCCCGCAGCTGCACGGCGTCCATCAGGTCACCCGCGCGCTGCGCGCCCTCCCCGTCACCCGGGACCTGCGCATCGAGACCCTCCACGGCCGGATGACGGGGGAGGAGAAGGAGGCCGTCATGCGCCGCTTCGGCGACGGCGAGGTCGACGTCCTCGTCGCGACCACCGTCATCGAGGTCGGCGTCGACGTGCCCGACGCGACCACGATGGTCGTCCTCGACGCCGACCGGTTCGGCATCTCCCAGCTGCACCAGCTGCGCGGCCGGGTCGGCCGCGGCGGACGCCCCGGGCTCTGCCTGCTCGTCACCCAGGGCGGCTCCGGGGACGAGGGCGCGGTGCAGCGCCTGGAGCAGGTGGCCTCCACCACCGACGGCTTCGAGCTGGCCCGGCTGGACCTGCAGACCCGCCGGGAGGGCGACGTGCTCGGCGCCAGCCAGAGCGGCGGCCGCAGCGGCCTGCGCTTCCTCCGCCTGTCCCGCGACGAGGAGCTCATCGTCTCCGCCCACGAGGCGGCCTGGAGCGCCGTGGAGGCCGACCCCGACCTCGCCGACCACCCCGCGCTGCGGCGCGAGCTGGACCTGCTCGACGCCGAGCGCGCGGCGTTCCTGGAGCGGGGCTGAGCGGGCCGTGACACGCATCATCGCCGGGCGCGCCGGCGGCCGGAGCATCGCCACCCCGCGCGGGTCGGGCACCCGCCCGACGACCGACCGGGTGCGGGAGGCGGTCTTCTCCCGCCTCCAGGCGCTCATCGACCTCGACGGGGCGCGGGTCCTCGACCTCTACGCCGGCTCCGGGGCGCTGGGGCTGGAGGCCGTCTCGCGGGGGGCGGCCCACCTGCTCGCGGTGGAGAAGCACCGGGCCACGGCGGCCCTCGTCGAGCGCAACGCCCGCGACCTGGCCATGACCGACGCCGTCGAGGTCCGCACCGCCCCCGTCGCCCGGGTGCTCCAGGACGGCCCGGGGGAGGGCGGCGCCTACCACGTCGTCCTCCTCGACCCGCCCTACCCGCTGTCCGAGGAGGACCTCGCGGAGGTCCTCGGCCTCCTCGTCGCCCAGGCCTGGCTCGACCCGGAGGCGGTCGTCGTCGTCGAGCGCAGCGCGCGCTCCCCGCAGCCCCGCTGGCCCGAGGGCATGGCGCACCTGGGCTCGCGCAGCTACGGCGAGACCGCGGTGCACGTCGCGGAGGCGGTGGAGGCTGGCTGAGGGCGACCGCACGTCCCCGACGTGCGACGACGTGGTCGCGATGCCACGATGCGGGCATGACCGACTACGTGATCCCCCGCCCCGTCTCCGGCGACGTCGTGGACCTCATCCTCGAGGACCACCGCCTCTTCGAGACCCTCATGCGCGAGATGCGCGACAGCACCGCCGACCGGGAGTCGGCCCGCCGCGCCTTCGCCGACGTGCTCATCGCCCACGGCGAGGCCGAGGAGCAGGACGTCTACCCGCGGCTGGAGCGGAGGACCGAGGAGGTCGGCGACGACGAGGTGCACCACGGCGAGGAGGAGCACGCCGAGATCAACGAGGCGCTGCTGGCCCTGCTGGAGTGCCGCGGCACCGACACGCAGAAGTTCGACGACGCCGTGGAGCGGTTGAACGAGGTCCTCCAGCACCACATCACCGAGGAGGAGCTGACGATCCTGAACCCGGCGCGCGAGGAGATCGGGGACGAGGAGCGGGCCCGGCTCGGCGAGGTCTTCCTCAAGGTGCGCAGCGAGCAGCTGGACGCCCGCGCGGGGTCGGTGGACAACGTCCGCAGGCTGGTCAAGGAGGCGCACGAGGCCGGGCTGCTGCCGGCCGAGGAGGAGGACGAGTCCTGAGCCGCGAGGCCGACCCCCGCTAGGCTCCGGCCATGTCCGCACCCACGCGCCGCTGCGTCTGCCCCGGATCCTTCGACCCGGTCACCAACGGCCACCTGGACGTCATCGCCCGGGCGACCACGCTCTTCGACGAGGTCGTCGTGGCCGTCCTGCACAACCCGGCCAAGGCGGGCACGTTCCCGGTCGAGCGTCGCCTGCAGCTCATCCACGAGGCGCTGCCCGGGGGCGTGGCCCGCAGGGTGCGGGTCGAGGCCTTCGCCGACGTGCTCCTCGTGGACGTCTGCCGGCAGGTGGACGCGGGCGCGGTCGTCAAGGGGCTGCGGGGCGGCACCGACTTCGCCTACGAGCTGCCGATGGCGCGCATGAACCGCCACCTCACCGGGGTCGAGACCGTCTTCCTGCCCGGCGACCCCTCGCTGGAGCACGTCTCGAGCTCGCTCGTCAAGGAGGTGCACCGCTACGGTGGCGACGTCGCCGGGCTCGTGCCGGACGGCGTCCTGGACGCGCTGCGCGCCGGTCGGTTTGGGTGAGCGCCCCCCGCTCGGATACGCTGGTGCGTCGGTTTGTGTCCCAGCAGCGTCTCGCCGCGGGCAGGACCGTCACCACAGCCGACGCGAGTGCACGAGGATGACGAAGACCATGGCTGCTCATCAGCAGGAAGGCCCCTGGGTGGTCGACACCCGGGAGCTCATCCGGCGACCGGGCACCATGCGCGAGCTGTCCCTCACCGTGACGGCGCCCGAGCGCATCGGCACCGACGTCATCGCGATCCAGGCCGGCCACCCGGTCGACCTGGAGCTGCGGATGGAGTCGGTCGTCGAGGGCGTCCTGGCGACGGGGACGGTCCGAGCCACGGCGAGCGGGGTGTGCGTGCGGTGCCTGGACGACCTCGAGGTAGGCCTCGAGGTGTTCTTCCAGGAGCTGTTCGCCTACCCCGGGCGAGCCGCCCACCACGCCACGGTGGCGGCGCCCAGGGCCCGCAGGGCCGGGGGCAGCGGTGGCAAGGACACCGAGACCGACGAGGACGAGCAGCACGTGCTCGACGGCGACCTGATGGACCTCGAGGAGGTCGTGAGGGACGCCGTCGTCACCGCCCTGCCCTTCCAGCCGGTGTGCCAGGAAGACTGTCCGGGTCTGTGCTCCGAGTGCGGAGCACACCTGGCGGACGACCCGGACCACCATCACGACGTGATCGACCCCAGGTGGTCGGCGCTCGCCTCCATGAGCACGCCGACCGACGACGACGAGAAGAGGAACTGACGTGGCCGTCCCGAAGCGGAAGATGTCGCGCTCCAACACCCGCAGCCGCCGGGCCAACTGGAAGGCGGCGCCCATCGCGCTGTCGACCTGCCCGCAGTGCGGCTCGGTGCGCACCCCGCACCAGGCCTGCACCTCCTGCGGCACCTACG
>JASKZT010000199.1 GCA_030145965.1 Ornithinimicrobium sp. | reverse complement strand
GAGGAGGTCGCCAAGTTCCGCGCGGCCCGCCGCATCTGGGCGCGGATCATGAAGGAGGAGTTCGGGGCGAAGAACCCCAGGTCGATGATGCTGCGCTTCCACACCCAGACCGCCGGCGTGCAGCTGACCGCCCAGCAGCCGGAGGTCAACCTCGTCCGCGTCGCCCTGCAGGGGCTGGGCGCGGTGCTCGGGGGCACGCAGTCGCTGCACACCAACTCCTTCGACGAGGCCATCGCGCTGCCGACCGCCAAGGCGGCCCGGCTGGCGCTGCGCACCCAGCAGGTGCTCGCCTACGAGACCGACGTGACCCGCACCGTCGACCCCTTCGCCGGCTCCTACGTCGTCGAGGCGCTCACCGACGACCTCGAGGGCGCGGCGCTGGCGCTCATCCAGGCCGTCGACGACCGGGGCGGCGCCGTGGCCGCCATCGAGGAGGGCTTCCAGAAGTCGGAGATCGAGCGCTCCGCCTATGCCACCGCGCTGCAGATCGACTCCGGCGAGCGCGTCGTCGTCGGGCAGAACCGCTACACGGTCGAGGAGGAGGAGCACTACGAGCCGCTCCGCGTCGACCCCGCGATCGAGGCCCAGCAGGCCGAGCGGCTGGAGCGGCTGCGCGCCGACCGCGACGACGACGAGGTCGAGCGGCGCCTGGCGCAGATGCGGACCGCGGCCACCGGGACCGACAACGTGCTCCCGCCCATGCGCGAGGCGCTGCGCGCCCGGGCCACCGGGGGAGAGGTCGCCGACGCGCTGCGCGAGGTCTGGGGGCAGTACACCCCCCGCGAGACGTTCTGAGCGCGAGGGCGGCGCCCTGTACGCTGGGGAGTCGCCCGCCGCCGCCGCGCGGGCAGCCCCGACCGAGACCCCTGGTGAAGAACGCCCGTGACCGCTGAGACCACCCGCCTGCCCGGCCGCCCCGCCCCCGGGACGGGGGAGGACGCCCGCCCGGGCGACGTCCTGCAGCGGGTGTCGGCCGAGGTCGAGGCGCGGGCCGAGCGGCTGCGCGAGCTGCGGCGGGACCTGCACCAGCACCCCGAGCTGTCCTGGCACGAGCTGCGGACCACCTCCCTGGTCACCGACCTGCTCACCGAGGCGGGCATCGAGGTCACGCCCCTGCCGGGCACCGGCCTCCTGGCCGACCTCGGCGCCCCCGAGCCGCGGGTGCGCATCGCCCTGCGCGCCGACCTCGACGCGCTGCCGCTCGACGAGGTCACCGGTCTCGACTACGCCTCCACGACCCCCGGCGTCTGCCACGCCTGCGGCCACGACGTCCACACGGTCGGCGTGCTCGGCGCCGGCCTGGCGCTCAAGGCCGTCGAGGAGGAGCTGGTCGAGCGCGGCATCGCCGTCCGTCTGTTCTTCCAGCCCGCCGAGGAGAGCATGCCCGGCGGCGCCCACACGGTCATGGAGCACGGCGGCCTCGACGGGGTCGACCGCCTCCTGGCCGTCCACTGCGACCCGACCGTCGACGTCGGCACCGTCGGCCTGCGGGTCGGCCCGGTCACCGCCGCCTCCGACTCCGTCCACGTCGTCCTGAACGGGCGCGGCGGCCACACCTCACGCCCGCACCTGACCCAGGACCTCACCTACGCCCTCGGCAAGGTGGTCACCGAGGTCCCCGCCGTCCTGTCGCGCCGTCTCGACCCGCGCTCCGCGGCCACGCTCGTCTGGGGGATCGTGCGCAGCGGGTCGGCGCCCAACGTCATCCCGACCCAGGCCGAGGCCATCGGGACGCTGCGGATGCTCGACGCCGAGACGTGGGACAGCACCGGCAACCTCGTCGAGGAGGTCGTCCAGGCCGTCGTCGCGCCCTACGGGGTGAGGGCGACGGTGCGTCACACCCAGGGCGTGCCGCCGGTCGACAACGACAACGCCGCCGTCGTCGCGCTGTCACGGGCGGCGATGAGCCTGCTCGGGCCGCACTCGGTCGTGCCCACCCGGCAGTCGATGGGCGGGGAGGACCTCGGCTGGTACCTCACCCAGGTGCCCGGCGCGATGGCCCGGCTGGGGACCCGCACGCCCGGCGGTGAGACGCACGAGCTGCACCAGGCCGACCTCGTCGTGGACGAGCGCAGCGTCACCGTCGCGGCGACCCTGCTGGCGGCCGCCGTCTTCACCTCCGCCGGTCCCGACGGACTGGTCTGAGCACCCCCACGCGGGTCCCGTCCCGGTGAGGGACGTCATACCCGCCGGGGTGTCACGCTTTGGTCACATCCCGTCCACCTGGCCGCTACCGGCGGGTACGGGGGGATAGCATCGGTCCCGCACGCTCTATCACAGCTCACGAAGGAGTTCCACGTGCGTTCGGTTCTGAAGCTTGCGGCCCTCGGCGCGGCCGCCTCTCTGGCACTGGCCGCATGCGGCGAGGCCCCTGACGACTCCGCGGGCGACACGCCCACGACCAGCGAGACCGGCTCCGACAACGGTGCCGAGGACACCGCGGCGGAGACCGCGGGCGACGCGGCGGGCGACACCGCCGAGGACACCGCGGAGGACACCGCCGACGCGGGCGCCCCGGCCGCGGGCGCCGAGGACTTCCAGGCCTGCATGGTCTCCGACTCCGGCGGCTTCGACGACCAGTCCTTCAACCAGTCCGGCAAGGAGGGCCTCGACACCGCCGCCGAGGAGCTCGGCATCGAGACCACCGAGGTCGAGTCGCAGTCCGACGCCGACTACGCCACCAACGTCGGCAACCTGGTCAGCCAGGGCTGCGACCTGACCATCGGCGTCGGCTTCCTCCTCGAGGACGCCATCCAGCAGGCGGCCGAGCAGAACCCCGACACCAGCTTCGCGCTCATCGACTC
>JASKZT010000194.1 GCA_030145965.1 Ornithinimicrobium sp. | reverse complement strand
GCGCCGGCTCAGAGGCCGAAGTCGGCGGGCCCGTCGAACGGGCCGACGACCATCGTGGTGCGCGGGGCCGCTGCAAGTTCCGCAGCGAGCTCCTGCACCTCGGCCGTCGTCACGGCACGCACCCGGGCGAGGGATTCGTCGAGGTCGATGAACTCCCCCGAGACAAGCTCGGACCGTCCGAGGCGCGACATGCGCGAGCTGCTGTCCTCGAGGGCCAGTACCAGTCCCCCCGAGAGCTGTCCGACGGCTTTGCGGAGCTCGTCGTCGCTGATCCCGTCACGGGCGAGGCGGTCGAGTTCCTCCCCCAGCAGCGAGATGACCTGGCCTGTCTTGGCCGGTGAGCACCCCGCATACATGGCGAAGTAACCGGCGTCGGCGTAGGAGGCAGAGAAGGAGTAGGTCGAGTAGACGAGGCCGCGTTTCTCCCGAATCTCCTGGAAGAGCCGTGAGGACATGCCGCCGCCCAGCACGGCATTGAGGACGCTCATAATGAAGCGCCGCTCGTCGGTGGCGACGAGGGACGGGCAGCCGACGAGGATGTTTGCCTGCTCCACCGCACGGCGGATCACCTGGATGCCGGGCGTGCCGGCGATCTCGACGGGCTTCCCCGACCGGCGCGCCACTGGCAGGGCTCCCTCCGCAAGGTCCCAGCCGGCCTCCTCAAGGGCCTGCTGCACCTGGGCGCAGACCGTGTCATGGTCGAGCCCGCCCGCAGCCGTCACGACGAGCTCCGCCGGCGTGTAGTAACGGCGGTAATGGGCGAGCACCGAATCGCGGGGCACCGCGCGGATCGCCTCGGGTGTCCCCCCGATGGGACGGCCAAGGGGGTGGCTTCCCAGCACGGCGGAGACAAACTCCTCGTGGGCAACATCGGCCGGGTCGTCGCTGTCCATCGCGATCTCCTCAAGGATGACGTCGCGTTCCTGCTCGAGTTCCTCAGGATCGAGGACGGCCGAGGTGACCATGTCGGCGATGACGTCGATGGCGAGCGGCAGATCGGTGTCGAGGATGCGTGCGTAGTAGCAGGTGTTTTCCTTGGCCGTCGCCGCGTTCGACTCGCCGCCGACCTCGTCGAAGGCGGAGGCGATCTCCAGGGCGGAACGCTTCTTCGTCCCCTTGAACAGCAGGTGTTCGAGGAAATGGGTCGAGCCGTGTTCGCCCTCGGCCTCGTCGCGCGAGCCGACGCCCACCCAAAACCCGATCGTGGCCGAACGCTGCCCGGGCATGGCCTCGGTCAGCACCCGCACCCCTCCTGGCAGGACGGACCGGCGGACCACCGCCCCGCCGGGCTCACCGGAGACGAACGTCGGGTCGCCGCTGGAGCCGTCGGCGTTCGGTGTCGGAAGGAGCGGAAGCGAAACTACTGAAGGCAGCGACATCAAGGTCTCTCAGGATGGAGGGTAGATCGGGAAAAGGCCGACGGCCCCGCCGCGGACCGGAAGGTCCACGGCGGAGCCGTCGGGAGTGCCGCAGGGGCCGGTCACTTAGCTGACTGCGTCCTCTGACGGCTCGGGAAGCTCGATCCCGGCGTCTTCGGCAACCTCATCGGCAACCACCGGCGACAGCGAAAGCTTGCCGCGGTCGTCGATCTTGGTGATCTCGACCTGGACCTTCTGCCCCACGGCGACGACGTCGTCGACGTTGTCGACGCGCTTGCCGCCCGAGAGCTTGCGCAGCTCGGAGATGTGAAGCAGGCCGTCTTTGCCCGGCGTCAGCGAGACGAAGGCGCCGAACGTCGTCGTCTTGACGACGGTGCCCAGGTAACGCTCGCCGATCTCAGGGACCTGGGGGTTGGCGATGGCGTTGACTGCTGCGCGGGCGGCCTCGGCGGATCCACCGTCGGTCGCGCCGATCAGCACGGTGCCGTCATCTTCGATGGAGATGTCGGCTCCGGTGTCTTCCTGGATCTGGTTGATCATCTTGCCCTTGGGGCCGATGACCTCGCCGATCTTGGAGACGGGGACCGTCACGGAGATCACGCGCGGGGCGAACTCGCTCATCTCGTCCGGCTGGTCGATGGCCGCGTTGAGCACCTCGAGGATGTGCAGGCGGGCCTCGCGGGCCTGGGTCAGGGCCGCGTCCAGGACCGAGGACGGGATGCCGTCGAGCTTGGTGTCCAACTGGATCGCGGTCACGAACTCGGAGGTGCCGGCGACCTTGAAGTCCATGTCGCCCAGCGCGTCCTCGGCGCCGAGGATGTCGGTCAGCGCGGCGTAGCGGGTCTCCCCGTCCACCTCGTCGGAGACCAGGCCCATGGCGATGCCGGCCACCGGGGCGCGCAGGGGCACGCCGGCGTTGAGCAGCGACAGGGTCGAGGCGCACACGGAGCCCATCGACGTGGAGCCGTTGGAGCCCAGCGCCTCGGAGACCTGGCGGATCGCGTACGGGAACTCCTCGCGGGAGGGCAGCACCGGGGTGATGGCCCGCTCGGCCAGCGCCCCGTGGCCGATCTCGCGGCGCTTCGGGGAGCCCACGCGGCCGGTCTCGCCGGTGGAGTACGGCGGGAAGTTGTAGTGGTGCACGTAGCGCTTGTGCTTGACCGGGGACAGCGAGTCGATCTGCTGCTCCATCTTGAGCATGTTCAGCGTGGTGACACCCATGATCTGGGTTTCGCCGCGTTCGAAGATGGCAGAGCCGTGAACGCGGGGCAGCACCTCGACTTCGGCGGTGAGCTGGCGGATGTCCGTCAGGCCCCGGCCGTCGATGCGGATCTGGTCCGTGAGGATCCGCTGGCGTACCACGTGCTTGGTCACGGAGCGGAAGGCTGCCGAAACTTCCTTCTCACGGCCTTCGAACTGCTCAGCCAGGGAGGCAACGACCTCGTCCTTCAGCTCGTCGGCGGCGTTGTCGCGCGTCTGCTTGTCGGCGATCTGGAAGACGGCGGTGAGCTTCTCGGTTGCGGCTGCCTCAACGGCGGCGTACACGTCATCCTGGTAGTCCAGGAAGACCGGGAACTCGACGGTGGGCTTGGCAGCGCGGGCTGCCAGGTCCTGCTGCGCGTCGCAGAGAGCCTTGATGAACGGCTTGGCGGCCTCGAGGCCGTCGG
>JASKZT010000163.1 GCA_030145965.1 Ornithinimicrobium sp. | reverse complement strand
TCGAGGTCGCCGGCCGCTTCGACGGCGTGCCGCAGGGCCGAGCGCGCCGCGAGCTGACCGACGAGGTCATGCGGGCGATCCTGGCCATGTCCGGCCAGGAGTGGGCCGGGGAGTACAACCAGCGTCAGCCGGACCTGCCCGGGTGAGCGCCGCGAGCCCCTGGGGGGCGGTGCTCTTCGACTTCGACGGCACGCTCGCCGACACCGTCCCGCTCATCGTCGAGTCCTACCGGCACACCCTCGCCGAGCTCGAGGTCGAGGTCGAGGACGAGCAGATCCGCTCCTGGATCGGCCGGATCCTCTTCGACGTCCTCGAGGAGCGCCACCCCGGCCGCGGGGAGGAGCTGGTCCGCCGCTACCGCGAGCACAACCTCGCCCACCACGACACCCTCATCCGGACCGTGCCCGGGGCGGACGCGCTGGTGCGCGACCTTCAGGAGGCCGGCATCCCCGTGGCCCTCGTCTCCTCCAAGGGCCGGGACACGGTCCGGCGCGGCATGCGCGTCACCGGGCTGCCCGAGGTCGAGCACGTCGTCGGGCTGGAGGACACCACGGCGCACAAGCCCTCGCCCGAGCCGCTCCTGGAGGGCGCGCGCCGCCTCGGCGTCGAGCCGGCAGCGTGCGTCTACGTCGGCGACGCGATCGTCGACGTGCTGGCGGCCCGGGCCGCGGGGATGGCCTCGGTCGCGGTGACCTGGGGCGCCGGCGTGCCGGCGGTGCTGGCCGGCGCGGACCACGTCGTCGACGACGTCGACGCACTGCGGGCCGTCCTCCTGGGGGAGCAGGGCGCAGGCCTCGACGCCGGAGGTCCGCGCCGGAGCGCATAGAGTCGACCCTCGTGTACGAAGGTGTGGTCCAGGACCTGATCGACGAGCTCGGCCGTCTGCCCGGGGTCGGCCCCAAGGGCGCCCAGCGCATCGCCTTCCACCTGCTCACCGCGGACCCCGAGGACATCACGCGGCTCGCCGACGCGCTCGTGCAGATCCGGGAGAAGGTCCGCTTCTGCGAGGTCTGCGGCAACGTGGCCGAGGCCGAGCGGTGCCGGATCTGCCTGGACCCTCGGCGCGACCCCTCGCTCATCTGCGTGGTCGAGCAGAGCCAGGACGTCGCCGCCATCGAGCGGACCCGCGAGTTCCGCGGTCGCTACCACGTGCTCGGCGGCGCCATCAACCCCATCGGCGGGGTCGGGCCGGAGGACCTCAGGGTTCGTGAGCTCGTGACCCGGCTCGCCGACGGGCAGGTCGGCGAGGTCATCATCGCCACCGACCCCACCCTCGAGGGGGAGGCGACCGCCACCTACCTGGCCCGGATGCTCGCGCCCTTCGACGGCGTCCGGGTGAGCCGCCTGGCCTCCGGCCTGCCGGTCGGCGGGGACCTGGAGTACGCCGACGAGGTCACCCTCGGACGTGCCTTCGAGGGCCGACGCCTGATCTCCGGCGGGGACCGGCCGGGCGCCTGACCCGTCCACCCGGGCACCGCCCCAGGACGTCGGATCTGCCCTACTGTGGAGGCATGAGCGACATGGTCGACGACGAGGGCTGGGACCTGCTGGCCGAGCAGATGGCCGCCGAGGTGCAGGCCTACTTCGCGGCGCTGCGGGAGGTGGCCTCCGGCGAGGCCCCGGAGGCTGCCCTGCCGGTCCTGCTGCTCTGCGTCGGCCAGCTGTGCGCCGCCGGGGCACGGATGGGGGCCCTCGTCGACGTCCTGCCCGAGGAGCGCTTCGAGCCCGACGCCGGCCCCGACTCCGACCTGGAGGACGTCCGCGCCCGGCTCCACGCGCTCCTGGGCGGCCTGGACGCCTACTGCGACCTGGTCGACCCGGTGCTCTCGGGAGAGGTCGTGAGCGGCTCGCTGTCGGCCGACCTCGTCGCGATCGCCGCCGACCTGGAGCACGGCCGCGCGCACCACGCGGCCGGCCGTGCCACCGAGGCCATGTGGTGGTGGCAGTTCAGCTATCTGTCGTCGTGGGGCGAGCGCGGCGCGGCGGCCCTGAGGGTGCTGCTGGCGCTGCTGTCCCACGTGCGCCTGGACGCCTCGGACGAGCAGGTCATGGAGGCGGAGATGGCCGCGCTCCACCAGGTCTGAGGGCCTCTCAGGAGGGTCCGGGCCGCTCCGGCGCCCGGGCCAGCTCGTTGGGCGTGGTGGCGGGGTCTACCGCGGCGCCCGAGCGGTAGGCCGCCCGGCCGAGGTTGTTGGAGGCCACCGAGGACATGATGACGAAGCCCAGCACGGCGACGGCGGCCTTGACGAGGTCGACCCAGTCGAACCCGGTGGCGCGCACGTCGTGCACGAAGGCGCCGAGGACGATGAACGGCAGACCGAGGCCCGTGGCGGCCGACAGCACGTTGATCCGCGACAGGCCGTCCCGGGCCTTCAGCATGGCGACGGCGCTGACGAGCACGCAGAGCGCCCCGGCGAGGCACAGGATCCCGACGACGACGGTGACGGCCATCAGCGCCTCCCTCGGGTCAGGATGCGGGACAGGGCGAGCGTGGCGAGGATCCCGATCAACGAGGCGATCGAGGCCACGTCGAAGATGATCGACGAGCCGGCCGCCATGGCGCCCATCACGACGATTCCCACCGCGCAGAAGTAGAGCAGATCGCTGACCGCCGCCACGGAGGCGTCGTCGGGAGCCGTGTAGAGCCGGACCAGGCCCAGGACGGCTGAGACGAGCAGGATGCCGACGGTGCCGGCGACGACGAACGTCATGGGGTGCCTCCGTCCCGTGCCCGACCGCGGCCGCGGGTCATCGCGAGCACGTGGTCCTCCATGTCGCGCAGGTCGGCCCGGACCGACTCCGGGTCGGCGGCGTAGATCGCGTGCACGTAGAGCGTCGGCGGCGTGGTGCCGGCCGCGCTCGCGATGCCGACGGTGATGGTCCCGGGGGTGATGGTGATCGAGGACGCCATGACGCTGACCTCCAGGTCCGTCGTGCACCGCAGCGGCAGCTCCAGGATGGCCGGCTGCATGTCCACACCGGGCAGGACCGCGTCCCTGGCCACGTCGAGGGCACCCTCGACGACCTGGACGAAGAGCCAGCAGCTGTAGGACACGACGCGCAGCGGGTTGATCACGGCAGCACCGCCTGCACGTAGGGCGCGGTGTCGGTCAGGCCCTGGGCGGCCCGGGTGGTGACGGCCATGAGGGGCCCGGCGCCCAGGAACATGGCCAGCTGCGCACCGATCAGGGTCGCACCGGGCGCCCAGAGCCGCACGGGGACCACGACGTCGGCAGGGACCCGCTCCGCACCGGCGCGCCCGGTCTGCGGGCTGTCAGGACGGTAGGTCTCCTGCGGCGGGCCCCAGAACACACCGGCCCAGAGGCGCTGCATCGCCAACAGGCTGGCGACCGAGGCCAGCAGCACCGTGGCGAGCAGCGACCAGCCCTGCCAGGAGGCCGCGCCGGCGCTCGCGCTGACGACGGCGACCTTGCCGACGAACCCGGAGGAGGCGGGGATGCCGACGAGCGAGAACAGGCC
Organism: Ornithinimicrobium sp.; assembly: GCA_030145965.1. Lineage (GTDB taxonomy): Bacteria > Actinomycetota > Actinomycetes > Actinomycetales > Dermatophilaceae > Ornithinicoccus. The sequence continues at coordinate 461 of JASKZT010000163.1, read as the reverse complement.
GAGGGCCATGAGTACGGCGACGGCACGGTCCCGGTGCATGAGGCCGGACAGCCGTTCGTAGCGGCCGGTGCCGTAGACCTGCTCGATCGCGCCGGCGAGCAGCAGCAGGGCGCTCATCGTGACGATGTGGTGGACCATGTAGAACAGGCCGGCGCCCAGCGACGCCACCGTGAACAGCGCGACGCCGACCATGATGTGGCCCACCCCCGCGACCATCTGCCAGGCCAGCGCGCGACGCATGACGTGCTCGCCGAACGTGCTCCAGGCCCCGACGACCAGCGTGGCGACCACGAGCAGGACGAGCACGGGCGCCCAGGGCGCCGGGCCGTCGAAGAGGGTGGCGTAGACCCGGTAGATCGCGTAGAGCGCCACCTTGGTGTGCAGCGCCGAGAAGAGCGCCATGACGCCGGCCGACGTCGCCGGGTAGGTCTGGGGCAGCCAGCCGTGCACGGGCACGACGG
>JASKZT010000156.1 GCA_030145965.1 Ornithinimicrobium sp. | reverse complement strand
TCGACGCGGGCATGCGCCAGCTCCTCGCCGAGGGGTGGATGCACAACCGCGTGCGGATGATCACCGCCAGCTTCCTGACCAAGGACCTGCACGTCTGGTGGCCGGTCGGGGCGCGGCACTTCCTCGACCACCTGGTCGACGGCGACCTCGCGTCCAACAACCACGGCTGGCAGTGGGTGGCGGGCACGGGCACCGACGCCTCCCCCTACTTCCGGGTCTTCAACCCCGTCACCCAGGGGCTGCGCTTCGACCCCCAGGGCGACTACGTCCGCCGCTGGGTCCCCGAGCTGGCGCACCTGGGGGGCAGGGCCGCGCACGAGCCGTGGGACCACCCCCAGGGGTACGCCCACGGCTACCCCGAGCGCATCGTCGACCACGCCGAGGAGCGCAGGGAGGCGCTGCGCCGCTACGAGGCCGTGCGCTAGCGGCCCCTCCGGACGGGCCCGCTCAGACGTCCTCGGGCGTGGCCTCGTGCCCGGGCTGGCCGTGCGTGCGGCGGCGCTGCTTCAGCTCGGCCTCGAAGACGTGCCGGCGCCCGCCGGTGACGCCCTGGCGCACCGCTCGGTCCAGCTCGCGCGCCGTCGACCAGTAGTGGTCGTCGAAGTCCTCGACGACCTGGAAGCTCCACCGGCCGGCGAGCACGTTGAGGCCGATGAGCTCTCGCCGCAGCCGCTCCGCGAGCTCGCGGTGGCCGCTCGCCTCGAGCTGGTCGGCCCCGTCCTCGAAACCGAAGTCCGCAGCGCCGATGAGCTGGTGGAAGGAGTAGAGGTGGCCGCGTGCCCGCTCCACCTTCTCCAGCGCCTCGCTCACGGCCCCGGCCGCCTCCACCTCGGCGTCCGTGACGCCGTCGGGGCGGGCGTGGTCGCTGTCGAGGTCCTGGGTGGCGTCGCTGCTCATGGCGACACCGTAGGTGGGGACCGCCGTGCCCGCCGGGTGGGCGGGCACGGCGGCCCGACCGCTCAGAGGTTGCCGTCGACGAACTCGCGAGCGACGTCGCCGGGGTCCTGGCCCTCGCTGACGACCTGGACCATCATCTGCGTCAGGTTCTCGGTCGTCAGCGCCGCGGAGACGCCGTCGAGCGTCTCGGTGACGGTGTCGTTGACGACGTCGCTGCTGATGAGCGGCACGATGTTCTGCGCGGCGAAGAGCGACTCGGGGTCCTCCAGGACGACGAAGTCGTTCTCCTCGATCGCCGGGTCGGTCGTGAAGATGTTCGCGGCGTCGACCTGGCCGTTGAGCAGCGCCTGCACGGTGAGGTTGGACCCGGCCGCCAGCGAGCGGAAGGAGCCGAACTCCACGCCGTAGACCTCGGCCAGCCCGGCGACGCCGTTGGGCCGGGTCTCGAACTCCGGAGGCCCGCCGAGCGTGAGGTCGCCGGCCTGGCCCTCCAGGTCGGCGATGGAGGCCAGCCCGAGCTCGTCGGCCGTCTCGCGGGTGACGACGAGCGCGTCCTTGTCCTCCGCCTCGCTGATCTCCAGCAGCTCCAGGCCCTCGGGCAGGTTGTCCTGCGCCTCCTGGAGGACCTCCTCGGAGGAGGTCACCGAGATCTCGGGGTTGAGGAAGGTCGCCAGGCCGCCGGTGTACTCCGGGATGAGGTCGATCGAGCCGTCCTCGAGACCGGCCATGTAGGTCTCGCGGCTGCCGATGTTGAGGGTCGTCGAGACCTCGACGCCGGCGTCGGAGAGCGCCGCCGCGTAGATCTCGGCGAGCAGCTCGTTCTCCGGGAAGTTGGCCGAGCCGACGACGACCGTGCCGGCCTCGCCGTTCCCGGTCGCGGCGCCGTCGTCGGAGGTCTGGTCGGCCCCCGCGCCGTCGGCGTCGGTGCCGGTGCCGAGCGGGTCGTCGCCCCCGCCGCAGCCGGCGAGGGCCACGACGGCGGTCAGGGACAGCGCGATGAGCGAGGTGCGGCGCATGGGGGTTCCTCCGTGGGTGGGGTGCGGGTCGAGAGTAGGCGGGACGGGCGGGGGCGTCGACCCGTGGGGGCCGGGGAGGTCCGCGGACGGTCCTGGACGGGCCTCACCGGTGGGCCGCCCGGGTGAGTCCGGGGGAGACGACGAGCCGCTGCACGAGCGCGAGCAGCTGGTCGACGGTGAGGGCGAGGGCCGCGACGACGAGCGCGCCGCCGGCCATCTGGGCGTAGTCCCGGCTCGCCTGGCCGTCGATGAGGAAGCGGCCCAGCCCTCCCATGCCGACGACCGCCGCGATGGTGGCGGTGCCGATGATCTGGAGCATCGCCGCACGCAGGCCGGACATGACCAGGGGCATCGCCCCGGGGACCTCGACCTGGCGCAGGACCTGGGCGCCGGTCATCCCCATGCCGCGCGCGGCGTCGCGGGCGGCGGGGTCGGTCGCCTGCACGCCGGCGTAGGTGCCGGACAGGATCGGGGGGACGGCGAGGAGCACGAGGACGATGAGCGCCGGCAGCTCGAAGGCCAGCTCTCCGCGCAGGCGGGGCAGCAGGAGCAGCACGGCGACGAAGAGGACGCCGAGGGAGGGGATCGCGCGGAAGGCGCCGGCGATGTTGACGGCCAGCCACCGCCCGCGGCCGGTGTGCCCGACCCAGAGGCCGACCGGCACGGCGACGAGCGCGGCGACGAGCAGGGCCAGGAAGGACAGGCGCAGGTGGGCCAGCGTCTGGGCGAGGATGCCCCGCGGGCCGGTCCAGCTGGCGGCGTCGGTCAGCCACTCCAGCGTGGCACCGGTCATGACGGCACCCCCCTCCGCAGCCAGGGGGTGAACGTGCGCGCCAGCAGCGCGATGAGCCCGTCCAGCAGGAGGGCCAGGACCACGCAGGCCAGCACCCCGACGACGATCGGCCCGGTGGCGTTGCGGTTGAAGCCGTCGGTGAAGAGCGAGCCGAGCTGGCTCACGCCGATGAGGGCGGCCACCGAGACGATCGAGACGTTGCTCACGGCCGCGACCCGCAGGCCCGCGGCGATGACCGGCAGGGCCAGCGGGAGGTCGACCACGACGACGCGGCGCAGCTCGCCGTAGCCCATGGCGGTCGCCGCCTGCCGGACGTGCCCGGGCACCGAGGCGAAGCCGTCGGCCACCGTGCGCGTGAGGAGGGCGACCGTGTAGATCGTCATCGCGACGAGGACGTTGGCGTCGTCGAGGATCCGTGTCCCGAGGACGAGCGGCAGGAGGATGAAGAGGGCCAGCGAGGGGATCGTGTACATCAGCCCCGTGCCGGCGACCAGCGGCGGACCGAGCCAGCGGACCCGCTGCGCGGCCCAGCCGAGGGGCAGGCTGAGGAGCAGCCCGACCAGGAGCGGGACGCCGGCGAGGTAGAGGTGGCGCAGGCCGAGCTCGGCCAGGGTGTCCCACCCGACCCCTCCGGTCACCGGCCGCGCCCCAGGGCCGCCAGGACCTCGTCGGCGCCGACCGTGCCGACGACCCGGCCGTCCTCGACGACGACCCCGCGACCGCTCGGGGAGGACAGGGCCGCGTCGAGCAGCGTGCGGGCGCTCGCGCCCGGCGCGGCGACGCCGCCGAGCCGGTGCAGGCGGGCCTCGGTGAGCGGGCCGCCCCAGCCGGAGGCGTCGGCCCAGCCCAGCGGCGCGCCCGCGGCGTCGACGGCGAGCACCCAGCCCGACCCGGCGGGGACCGGCTCGCCCAGACGGGCGGTAGGGGCCGGGGCGGGTGCCACGCTCACGTCGGCGAAGCCGAGCGCGCGGTAGCCCCGGTCGCGGCCCACGAAGCTGGCGACGAAGTCGTCCGCGGGCTCGGCGAGCAGGTCGGCGGGCGTGGCGAACTGCGCCAGGTGCCCTCCCTCGCGCAGCACCGCGACGTGGTCGCCGAGGGTCAGCGCCTCGTCGATGTCGTGGGTGACGAGGACGACGGTGATGCCAAGCTCGCGCTGGAGCCGGCGCACCTCCTCCTGGAGCTCGCCGCGCACGATCGGGTCGACCGCGCTGAAGGGCTCGTCCATGAGGACCACCTCGGGGCCGCTGGCCAGCGCCCGGGCCACGCCGACCCGCTGCTGCTGGCCGCCGGAGAGCTGTGCGGGGTAGCGCCGGGCCTGGTCGGCCGTCAGCCCCACCTTCTCCAGCGCCTCCACGGCGGCGGTGCGCGCGCGGGCGCGGTCCCAGCCGAGCAGGCGCGGCACCGTCATGACGTTGGCCAGCACGGTGCGGTGCGGGAAGAGACCCGCGTGCTGGATGACGTAGCCGATGCTACGGCGCAGCTGGGCCGCCGGACGGGCCGAGACGTCCTCCCCGTCGAGCAGCACCCTCCCGGCGCTCGGCTCGACCATCCGGTTGATCATGCGCAGGCTGGTGGTCTTGCCGCACCCGGACGGGCCGACGAGCACGGTGATGCCCCCACGAGCCACCTCCAGGCTCAGGTCGTCGACCGCGACGGTGCCGTCGGCATACCTCTTGGAGACGCTCTCGAAGCGGATCATCGTCGCCAACCCTAACCAGTGCGGCCCCCCTCGGCGCGCCGACGGAACCAACCCCGTGGCACTTCACGTCGGGGCGGCACCCCCACCCTTGGGGGTGTGGACCGCCACCTGCGGTCATACTCGGGTCATGTCTTCCGAACCGCTCGGGGAGGAGCGCCCGACCACGACGGTCCGGCGGCTGGCCGACACCGTCCTGCCCACCCGGCACGGGACGTTCCGGATGACCGCCTACCGCGACGGCTCCGGCAAGGAGCATGTCGCCCTCAGCGTGGGGATCCACGACGACGACGCCCCGGACGCTCCCCCACCCCTCGTGCGCGTGCACTCCGAGTGTCTGACCGGCGACGCGCTGGGATCGCGGCGCTGCGACTGCGGCCAGCAGCTGCAGGCGTCGCTGCACCTCGTCGCGCGGGACGGCCGGGGGGCGGTGCTCTACGTCCGCGGGCACGAGGGCCGCGGGATCGGCCTGGTGGAGAAGCTCCGGGCCTACACGCTCCAGGACGCAGGGGTGGACACCGTCGACGCCAACCTGCAGCTGGGGCACCCGGCGGACGCGCGCACCTACGACCAAAGCGCGGCGATGCTGGCCGACCTGGGCGTGCGGCGGATCCGGCTGCTGTCCGCGAACCCGGCCAAGGAGGACGCCCTGACCCGCCTGGGGGTGGAGGTCGTGGCCCGCGAGGCGCTCATCGTGCCCCCTCACCCGGAGAACGCCCGCTACCTGCGCACGAAGCGCGACCGGATGGGGCACGACGACGCCGGCGCCGGGGAGTGGGGGCTGCTCCTCGAGGGCCGGGCGCTGGCGGGCGGGGTGCTGTCCGACCGGTACGGCGACCTCGTCCGCACCGACGGCCCGGCGGTGCTGGCGCAGCTGGGCCAGAGCCTGGACGGCTTCATCGCCAGCCGCACCGGTGACGCGGTCTTCGTCACCGGCGAGGAGGACCGCGAGCACCTGCACCGGCTGCGCGCCCTCGTCGACGCGGTCGTCGTGGGGGCGGCCACCGCGGCCGCCGACGACTGCCGGCTCACGGTCCGCGCCGTGCCCGGGCCGCACCCCGTGCGGGTGGTGCTCGACCCCGGCGGCGTGCTGCCCGCGGGGTCCGCCCTGCTGAGCGAGGGGAGCGCGCCCACGCTCTGGGTCGTCGGTCCCCGCGCCGACGTCATAGCGGGCACGGCGCCGCACGTCGAGGTGGTCCGGTGGCCGGCGGACGGGCCGATGGAGCCGGCGGGCGTGCTGGACCTGCTCGCCGAACGGGGGCTGCGCCGGGTGCTGGTGGAGGGTGGTGGCCGCCTGGTCAGCGCCTTCGTCCGGGCCGGGGTGGTCGACCGCCTCTACCTGACGACCGCGCCCGTCCTCATCGGGGACGGCGTCCCCGGCCTGCGGGTGGAGGGCCGCGACCGGCTGGCCGACGCGCTGCGGCCACGCCTGCGGCGCTGGACGCTGGGCGAGGACGTCGTCACCGAGCTCGACCTCGCCTCGGCGCGCCGGGACGAGGCCGGCCCGGCGCTAGCCCGCCGCCGGCTGCGCCCGGTCGGGCAGGACGAGCAGGTCGACGTGGTCGACGTGCGCCCCGAGACGGTCTGAGCCGAGCTGCTCGCGACGGCGGGCGTGCCAGCCTTCGAGGGCCTCGGCCGCGCGGCCCGGGCCCGCCTGCTCGGCGGCGGCCGCGGCACGCTCGTCGAGCCACCGCCCCAGCAGGGCGTCGCGTCGGGAGTCGAGGCGCCAGGGCGTCGAGACGGGGAGCACCGTCAGGCCGCCCGCCCGCAGCTGCACCGCGAGCACGTCGGCGGCGTCCGGGCCCGGCCGTCCGCCCCGCCGCTGGTGGGCGTCGAAGAGCGCCCCCACCGCGGCGTCGCCCTCGTCCTGCGGCGCCCAGGTGACCGCCCCCGTCACCGAGAGCGAGAGGAGCGCGACGCCACCGGCCCGGCGGACCGCCTCGGCGAGGCGGTCGAGCTCCGCGGTGTCGAGGACGTCGAGGAGGGCGGCGCAGGTGACCAGGAGCGGGGGGCCGTCGCCGTCGGCCACCAGCTCGTCGACGACGGGTACCAGGTCACGCACGCCGGCCCGGACGCGGACCGCCCCGCCGTGGGCGGTGTCGGCCAGCAGGTCCGGGTCGTGGTCGACGACCACCCACGACTGGGGCAGGGGGAGCCGGGGGGCGAGGTAGGCGTGGTTGGCGCCGGTGCCGGCGCCGACGTCCACCACCCGCACGGCCCGGGCCCCGCAGGCCCGCAGGTGGTCGACGAGGTGCCCGAGCAGCCGACCGGCGCCCGCGTCGCGCGCCTCGGTGTCGATGTCCCGACGCAGCGCCAGCCAGTCCGGGAGGGCGCGCACCGCCGGGGTTCCGCCATCGGGACGGTCGAGGGTCCGGGGCGGACGCTCGTGCGGGGTCATGCCCCGATCCTGCCGATCGCGCGCTCGACCCGCTCGACGGCGAGGTCCCAGCCCGGCAGCCGCCCGCGCCGCTCCACCGCCGCCGCACGCCACCGCGCCCGCAGCGCCGGGTCCGTCAGCCAGCGCCGCAGGACCTGCTCCAGCGGGTCGGGGTCGTCGGTGGCGACGGCTGCGCCGGGCGTAGGCGCCGGGCCGTCCGTCGGGGCGGCGCCGGGACGCCCCGCCGCACCCTCGAGCGCCTCCACCGCCCCGGTGCCCGCACCCACGACCGTCGGGACGCCGCGCGCGTGCGCCTCCTGGACCACCATCCCGAACGTCTCCGACCGGGACGGATGGACCAAGAGGTCGGTGCGGGACCAGAGCACCTCGAGGTCGCCCCCGAGGACCGGCCCGGCCCACGTCGTCCGGGCGGCCAGGCCCCGCCGGGCGGCGTCCTCCCGCAGGGCCGCCAGGTGGGCGGGGTCGGGCCACGGTCCCGCGACCACCAGGCTCCACGGGAGGTCCAGCAGCGGCTGCAGGGCCGCGAGCAGCAGCGCGTGGTTCTTCGGCGGGGTGACGGCGCCGAGCGCGAGCAGCGCCGGCCTCCCGGCCGCCACGAGGCTGCCGGGCGCGGGCGGCGCGGGCGCCGTGCCGGGCGGAGCCACGTCCACGTGGGCGACCCCGTGCCGCTCCTGGAGCCGGGCGGCGGCCCACCGGCTCGTCGTGACGACGGCGCCGGCGGCGTGCAGGGCGCGTCGCTCGCGCCGGTCCAGCTCCGCCGCCCG
>JASKZT010000148.1 GCA_030145965.1 Ornithinimicrobium sp. | reverse complement strand
TCACCAACCTCGACCCCGACGTCACCGACTTCTACCTCGAGGACGTCCGCGGCGACCGGGTCCTGCGTGGCGACGACTACGTGCCGATGGACGTGCGGACCGAGACCATCAGCGTGGCGGGCGGGGACGACGTGACGATCGAGGTCCGCGAGACCTCCCACGGCCCGATCGTCTCGGACGCGGTGCCGGACGTCGCAGACCTCGGGCGAGGCGCGCCCCTGGGCGGGGTGCGGACCAGCAACGACTACGAGGTCGCGCTCGCCTGGACCGCGCTGGAGCCCGGCCGCACCGCCGAGGCGGTCTTCGCGCTCAACGCCGCGACCGACTGGGAGAGCTTCCGCGACAGCGCGCGCCTCTTCGCCGTCCCGTCGCAGAACCTGCTCTACGCCGACGTCGAGGGCAACATCGGCTACCAGGCGCCCGGCCTCGTGCCGATCCGCCGCTCGGCCACCCACGGCACGCCGCCGGGCTACCTGCCCGCGCCCGGCTGGGACGACGGCTACGCCTGGCAGGGCTACGTCGACTTCGCCGACCTGCCCTCGGTGCTCAACCCCGAGGACGGGGTCATCGTCGCCGCCAACCAGGCCGTCGCCCGTGGCAGCACCCCCTACCTCACCAGCGAGTTCGACAAGGGCTACCGCTCCACCCGGATCCTGGAGCTGCTGCGCGAGCAGATCGACGCCGGCACCCCGCTCACCGTCGAGGCGATGTCGCAGATCCAGCTGGACGACCGCAACGCCTTCGCCGAGGTGCTCGTCCCCTACCTCATCCGCCTCGACCTGGGCGACGACTTCTACAGCGAGGCCCAGGACCTGCTGCGCCAGTGGGACCTCACCGCCCCGGCCCAGGGTGAGGGGTCGGCCGCCGCGGCCTACTTCTACGCCGTCTACGCCAACCTGCTGGAGACCGTGCTCGACGACGAGCTGCCGCCCGACCTCGGTGCGACCGGCAGCTCCCGCTCGATGCTGCTGGTGGAGGACCTGCTGCGCGCGCCGGACAACCCCTGGTGGGACGACCGGCGCACGGTCGGCGTGGTCGAGTCGCGCGACGAGGTCATCCGCTCCGCGATGATCGAGGCGCGCAACGACCTGACCCGCCGGGTCTCCAAGGATCCCGAGCGCTGGACCTGGGGCCAGCTGCACCAGGTGCACCTGCAGCACGAGGTGCTCTCCGGTGACGCCGTGCCGGGCATCGTCGCGGGCATCTTCGGCCAGGACCCCACGCCTGTCGCCGGCGGCAGCTCGCTCGTCAACGCCTTCAACTGGGACGCCTCGACCGGTGACTTCACCGTCACCTCCGGGCCGTCCATGCGCATGGTCGTCGACCTGGACGACCTCGACGCCTCGCGGTGGGTCAACCAGACCGGTACCTCCGGCCACGCCTTCCACCCGAACTGGAAGGACCAGACGCAGGCCTGGCTCGACGGGGAGACCTACCCCTGGGCGTTCACGCGCGCGGCCGTCGAGGAGGCGGCCGAGGCGACGCTCACCCTGGTCCCGGGCGACGGTCCGACCGGCTGAGCCCGACCGGCCGCAGCACCCCGTCGACGACCGCGTCGTGGGCGGCGGCCGGCACCGCGGGCACCACCTCGTGGTCGTGCAGCACGATGACGACCGGCGCCCCGCCGGACAGCGCCCGCAGCCGCGGCAGCGTCGTGTCGTAGTAGCCGCCGCCCTGCCCGAGCCGGACCCCCTCGCGGGACACCGCCAGCCCCGGCACCAGCGCCACGTCGACCTGCGCCAGGGCGCTCTCGCCGAGCGGTGTCCGCCCGGGGTCGGTCAGGTCGGCCCAGTCGAGCCGCGGCCGCTCGAGCGTGAGCGGCACGAGGACCCGGACGCCGGCCGCGAGGAGGGCGTCGGTCAGCAGGTCCACCGGGGGCTCGGTCCGCATCGGCTCGAAGGCCGTCACGCACATCCCCGCCACGTCCGCGCGGCCCTGGCGCGCCGCGTACTCCTCGACGAGGCGGAGCCCGGTCCCGGCGAGGCGCCGTCCCGCCTCGGCGCGGCCGTCCTCGCCCCAGCCCTCGACCAGCTCGCGGCGCGCGGCCCGCACGAGGGCGCGCCAGGTCGCCTTGTCCGCGACGACGTCGCCGGTGGGCTCGTACGGGGGCAGGACGGGGGAGGTGCTCACCGGGCCATTGTGGGGCGGCTGGCTAGGCTGGGACGCACGTCCCCGTCCCGAAAGGCCATCGATGATCTCCGTCGAGGAGCACCTCGAGAACATCCTCACCCAGGTCGAGCCGGTGGGCACCCAGACCGTCCCCGTCACCCGGGCCGCCGGGCTGGTGACGGTCTCCGACGTGCGCAGCCGCGCCGACCTGCCGCGCTTCGACAACTCCTCCATGGACGGGTATGCCGTGCGCCGCGAGGACCTCGAGGGTGCCGCTCCGGACAGCCCGGTGCTGCTGCCGGTCGTGGGTGACATCGCCGCCGGCGACCCGATGCCCCGCGAGCACGTGCCGGGCCGGGCGTGGCGCATCATGACCGGCGCGCCCCTGCCCGTCGGCGCCGACGCGGTGGTCCGGGTCGAGGACACCGACGGGCACGTCCGGGAGGCGCAGTTCCGCATCCACCCCGACGAGGGGGCCAACATCCGCCGCGCCGGGGAGGACGTGCGCGAGGGTGAGGTCGTGCTGCCCGCGGGCACCCGCATCGCCGCACCGCAGCTGGCCGCGCTCGTCTCCGCCGGCGTCGAGCGGGTCGAGGTCACCGGGCCCGTCCGCGTCGTCATCCTGTCGACCGGCGACGAGCTCGTGCGCGTCGGCGACGAGGTCGGCCGAGGGCAGATCGTCGACTCCAACGGCCCCATGCTCGAGGCGCTCGTGCGCCAGGCGGGCTTCTACCCCGTCCACGTCGGCCACCTGCCCGACGACGAGAGCGTGACCCGCAAGGAGATCCGCCACCACCTCGGCCACGCCGACGCCGTCATCACGACCGGCGGCGTGAGCAAGGGCGCCTACGACATCGTCAAGGCCGTGCTCACCGGCGAGGGGTCGACGCAGTTCGTCGAGGTGGCGATGCAGCCGGGCAAGCCGCAGGGCTTCGGGGTGCTCGGACGCCGCAAGGTGCCGGTCTTCACCCTGCCCGGCAACCCGGTCAGCGCCCTGGTCAGCTTCGAGGTCTTCGTGCGGCCCGCGCTGGAGCGCCGCGCGGGCTGGCACGTCAGCGACTCCGCGACCACCGGCGGCGCCACGACCACCGGCTACGCCGCGACGTCCTGGCCCAGCGCCACCGACCGGCGCACCTACACCCGGGTGCGCCTGACCCGCGACGGCACGGGGGAGTACGCCGTGGAGCCGGTCGGCGGCCACGGCTCGCACATGGTGGCCGGGCTCGCGCAGGCCGACGCGCTCGCGGTCTCCGCCGAGGACGTCACCGAGGTCGAGGCCGGGGCGCGGGTCGAGCTCGTGCTGCTGCGCCCCCGCCGGGAGATCGACGGCCGCCTCGCCGCGGGGGACCGCCCGTGAGCGCCGGTGCGCCCGACGGCCTGACCCACCTGCGCGCCGACGGCACGGCGCACATGGTGGACGTCACCGCCAAGGAGGTCACCGCCCGCACCGCGTCCGCGGCCGGCCGGGTGCTCCTCTCCCCGGCCGCGGTCGAGGCGCTGCGCGGCGGGACGGTGCCCAAGGGCGACGCCCTGGGCGTGGCCCGGATCGCGGGTATCCAGGCCGCCAAGCGCACCCCTGACCTCGTGCCGCTGTGCCACCCGGTCGCGGTCCACGCGGTCGAGGTCGACCTCGCCGTGCGCGACGAGGGCGTCGACATCACCGCCACCGTGCGCACCGCCGACCGCACCGGCGTGGAGATGGAGGCGCTGACCTGCGTCAGCGTCGCCGCGCTCGCGCTCATCGACATGGTCAAGGCCGTCGACCGGCTCGCGACCGTCACCGACGTGCGGGTGACCGCGAAGTCCGGCGGCCGCTCGGGGGACTGGGTCCGCCCGGCGTGACCTGGAGCTGGCCCGCCACCCCCCGGACCGTCCTGCCCTCCGGCCGGCTGCTCACGCTGCGCCGCCTGGAGCGGCGCGACCGCCAGGAGTGGGAGGAGCTGCGTCGCCGCAACCACGCCTGGCTCTCCCGCTGGGAGTCGACCGTCCCCGGCCCGGGCCGGCCGCCGCTCACCTTCCGCCAGCTGCGGCGCACCCTCGACCTGGCGGCGCGCGACGGGCTGCTGCTGCCCTTCGCGATCGACGTGGACGGCACGATCGTCGGGCAGGCGCAGCTCTTCGACGTCGTGCACGGCTCGCGGTCCACAGGCTGGGCGGGCTACTGGCTGGACGAGGGGGCCACCGGCCGCGGCTACGCGACCTGGGCCCTGGCCACCCTGGTCGACCACGCCCTGCTCACCGCCGGGCTGCACCGCGTCGAGGTCGGCATCCGGCCGGAGAACGCCCCCAGCCTGGCCGTCGTCGGGCGTCTCGGGCTACCCGAGGAGGGGTTGCGCCGGGGGCTCATGCACGTCGAGGGGCGGTGGCGCGACCATCGCTGCTTCGCCGTGCTGGCCGAGGACCTGAGCCCCGGCGGGTACGCCCCGGGCGGGCTCGTCGAGCTGCTCCGACGCTCCGTCACCTGAGTCACACCAGAAACTTGCGCGACACTCCGACCGCCTGACCCGAACGTCCTCCGGGTGCCCCTAGCGTGGCGACCGTGCCCTCGGTCAGCAGCTTCATCTTCGTCGTCATCGTGGCGGTCTGGGCTGTCTACCTCGTGCAGCACTGGGTGCGTCGCCGCGACCACCTCGCGACCGCCCGCTCGGTCGACCGCTTCTCCGAGGCGATGCGCGTCCTCGAGCGCCGGCGCGCCCTGACCGTGCCGGGCGTCGACGCGGCCCCGCGTGCGTATGCAGCGTCGCCGCTGCGCCCCGCGCGGCCGGGTCGCCCGCAGGTCGTCGTCAAGCCGGCCCGTGGCGTCGCGCACGGTGCCACCGCGGTCGCGCCGTCGGCCGCGCTCCGCCGCGCCCGCACGGCCGCCCAACTGCGCGGTGCCGGCGAGCAGGCCGGCAC
>JASKZT010000142.1 GCA_030145965.1 Ornithinimicrobium sp. | reverse complement strand
GCCGCGGCCCAGCAGGCCTGGGCGGAGGGCGTCGAGGAGGCGGTGGTGGCCGCGCGTCCCGGGCCGGCTACCCCTCAGCTCGCCCCGCTCGGGGAGGCGGCGGCCGGCGCTGACCCGGGCGGGGCGCGCCGAGGGGTAACCGGCCCGGGGCGCGCGGCCGCCACCGCCTCCTCGACGCCCTCCGCCCAGGCCTGCTGGGCCGCGGCGACGCCGGGGTCGTCGTCGGCCTCGAGCCACACCGCCCAGGCCTCGTCCCCGCCCGCACCGACCACGACGCCGCGGTCGGCGAAGGTCAGCCATGCGTCGGGCCACGGCGAGCGCGGACCCTCCGAGGTGCCGAGGGTCTCTGCGCGCAGCTCGTAGCCCCAGTAGCCGACGTATCCCGGGCGCCAGGCGAAGGGCAGGTCGAGGTGCCCGCCGGGGTCGCGCAGGTCCCACCGCGCGAGCCCGGCGTCGAGCCGGTCCAGCAGCGGCGGCCCCTCCCCCACGCGGTGGCTCAGCTCGTGGGCGAGGGGTCCCGTGGAGTCGGCGAGGAGCGACCAGCCGCTGCCGTCGGAGGCGTCGAGCCACACCGAGGTGGGCGAGGCCCCGAGGAGCCGCTCGCGCAGCGCCCAGGTGTCGACGGGCCCCGGCACCCGCCGGGCCCGCAGCCGCACGGGGCGACCACCGGCGGGCGCAGGGTGGGGAGCGAGCACGTCTCCTACCCCGACCGTGCCGGGCTCGGCGCCGCGGTCGGTCGCGACCCCCGCGAGCCGCAGGAAGTTGGCGACGATGCGCTCGCCGTGCTCGGAGAGCACCGACTCCGGGTGGAACTGCACGCCCCAGCGGCGGGCGGTGAGGTCCTCCAGCGCCATGACCGAGCCGTCGTCGACGGCGCGCGCCGTCGCCCGCAGCGTCGGCGGCAGCGCGGCGGCGTCGAGGGAGTGGTAGCGCACGACGTGGAACCCCTGGGGCACCCCCGCGAGCAGCCCGGTGCCGTCGTGCTCGACCTCGCTGACGATGCCGTGGCGCGGCACCGCCATCTCCCGCACGCTCCCGCCGTGCAGGTGGGCCAGCCCCTGGTGGCCCAGGCAGACGCCGAGGACGGGCACGTCCTGCTGGCGCAGCGCCAGGTCGGACAGGCCCATGTCCTCGGCCACCTGCGGTCGCCCGGGACCCGGACCGACGACGACCGCGTCGAAGGCCGCGAGCTCCTCCGGGCTCGTCGGGTGGTCGTGCCGACGGACGACGGGCGGGTGGCCCAGGACCCGGTGCAGCAGGTCGGCGACGTTGTAGGTGAAGCTGTCGACGTTGTCGACGAGCAGGACCCGGGGTGGCACGGGGCGCGGCTCAGGTGCGCGGGCGCAGCCGGACGTGCGGCAGGCCGGGGGCCGGCAGCGACTCCCCGCCGGGGTAGTCAAAGGCTCCGAACCGACCCTCCGGGTCGTGACCCAGCTCGGCCTGCCACCGCTCGCGGGCCTCGACGACCTCCTCGTGGGACCGGCCGACGAAGTTCCACCACATGACGATCTCCTCCCCGAAGGGCGGCCCGCCCAGCAGCAGGAGGTCGGCCCCGTCCGCACCCGCGCGCAGCGTCATCGAGGTGGGACCGGGCGCCTCGTGGAGCAGGTGGGCCCGGGGCAGGACGCACCCGTCGTCGACCTCGAGGGTGCCGCGGTCCAGCAGCACCCCGTGCTCGAAGGTGGCGTCGAGCCCGAGGACCAGCTCGGCCCCCGGCTCCAGCCTCACCTCGGCGCCGAGGAGGGGCGAGTAGGTCCGGACCGGCGAGGACGCGGTGCGGCCGTCGGGCAGGCGCAGCTCGCCCAGGAAGACGCTGACCCGGGCGCCGCCCACCTCGACCGGCTCGGGCTCGTGGTGCTCGAAGGCCGCCGGCACGTCGGCGTGCTCGGCGGGCAGGGCGGTCCACAGCTGCACGCCGTGGAGGACCTGCCCGCCGCCGGGCGTGCGGACCGAGACCTCGCTGTGGCAGACGCCGTGCCCGGCGGTCATGAGGTTCAGCTGGCCGGGGACGACGCGGGCGACGACGCCGGTGCTGTCGCGGTGCTCGATCTCGCCGCTGAAGAGCCAGCTGACGGTCTGCAGGGCGGTGTGCGGGTGCGGTGGGACGACCATCCCGCCGGTGACGCCGACGTCGTCGGGTCCGTAGTGGTCGAGGAAGCAGTAGGCACCGACCATGGTCCGCCCGCGGGCCGGCAGGGTGCGGCGCACGGTCATCGCGCGGGGCCCGCCGAGGGGCACCTCACGCGGCTCGATGACGCTCGTCCCGGGGCGGGTGACGTCCTGCCCGCCGACCCGCTCGTCGGGCGCCGTCTCGAGGTTGGTCATGGTCCCAGTGTGCCCTCCCGGCGGGCGCCGCACACGTGACGCACGTAACGTCGTCGTACCAGGAACGTTCCCGGCCCGAAGGGCGCTGTCAACGACATGAGCACCCCCGACCAGCTGACCACCCCGGCCACCACGACGCAGCGGCACCGCGTCCTCGTCGTGGGCTCCGGCTTCGGCGCGCTCTTCGCGACCAAGGCGCTCGACGCCCCCGAGGTGGCGGTGACCATGGTCGCCCGGACGACCCACCACCTCTTCCAGCCGCTGCTCTACCAGGTCGCCACCGGGATCCTGTCCGAGGGCGTCATCGCCCCGGCGACCCGCGACGTCCTGGCGAGCCAGACCAACAGCCGGGTGCTGCTGGGGGAGGTCAACGCCATCGACCTCGAGGCACGCACCGTCACCGCGAGCTCGGTGGGGCGCAAGAGCGTGTTCGAGTACGACAGCCTCATCGTGGCCGCGGGCGCCAACCAGTCGTGGTTCGGCAACGACAGCTTCGCCGAGTTCGCGCCCGGCATGAAGACGATCGACGACGCGCTTGAGCTGCGCGGCCGGATCTACGGCGCCTTCGAGATGGCCGAGCTGGCGGCGGCCGCGGGCGAGCACGAGCGCCTTCCGCGCCTGCTCACGTTCGTCGTCGTGGGTGCCGGTCCGACCGGGGTGGAGATGGCGGGTCAGCTGGTCGAGATGTCGCGCCGCACCCTGGCCAAGGAGTTCCGCCACATCAACTCCTCCGACGCCCGCGTCGTCCTGCTCGACGCCGCCGACGCCGTCCTGGGCAGCTTCGGCGAGGACCTGTCCGAGCGCACCCGCCGCGAGCTGGAGAAGATGGGTATCGAGGTGCGGCTGGGCGCCATGGTCGTCGACGTCGACGCCGACGGCCTGGTCGTGCGGGGGCGCGACGGCCAGGAGGAGCGCATCGAGGCCGCGACCAAGGTGTGGGCGGCCGGGGTGCAGGCGAACCCGCTGACCCGCACGCTGTCCGAGCAGACCGGTGCGCCGCTGGACCGGGCCGGGCGGATCCGGCCCAACCCCGACATGACGCTGCCGGGCCACCCGGAGGTCTTCGTCGTCGGCGACATGGTCGGGATGGCGGACCTGCCCGGGGTCGCCCAGGGCGCGATCCAGACCGGCCGCCACGCCGCCGACCAGATCCTGCGGCGGCTGCGCGGCAAGGAGACGGGGCAGGCGTTCACCTACCACGACAAGGGCTCGATGGCGACGATCTCCCGCTTCCGCGCGGTGATGAAGCGCGGCCGCATCGAGCTCACCGGCGTCCCCGCCTGGGTGGCCTGGCTCGCGGTCCACCTCTTCTACATCATCGGCTTCAAGACGCAGGTGACCACGCTCATGCACTGGGCGGTCAGCTTCGTCGGCCCGCACCGCTCCGAGCGCACGGTCACCGAGCAGCAGGTGCTCGCCCGCCTCGCGCTGGAGTACCTCGGCGAGGACTTCCTGCGCAGCTCCCTGCGCGGCCGTCGCGGCCTCGACGACGCCTGACCGGACACCCCCGCTCCCACCGAGCGCGTGGGGTGGTGGTTCCCCACCCCACGTGCCCGGTCAGGGGCGGCGCATGGGGACGTGCGGGATGCCGTCCTCGAGGAAGTCCTCGCCGTCGCGGCGGAAGCCGAAGCGGGCGTACCAGCCCTCCAGGTGGGCCTGGGCGTCCAGGACGACGGGCTCGTCGCCGGTGCGGCGCAGGGCC
>JASKZT010000092.1 GCA_030145965.1 Ornithinimicrobium sp. | reverse complement strand
TCAGCGGACGGCGAGCCCGAGCAGGTCGGCCAGGCCGCGCACCTCCCCCTCCACGGCTCTCCTGCGGGTGCGGCCGAAGGGCTCGTCCTCGTGCAGGGCGTGGACGACGAGCGCGCCGGCGCGGTGGTCGGCGGTCGCGTCGAGCTTGCCCACGAGGCGGTCGCCGTCGAGGACCGGCAGGGCGAAGTACCCCCATCGCCGGGCGGCCGCCGGCTTGTACATCTCGAGCTGGTAGTCGAACGCGAAGAGCTCACCCATCCGGCGCCGGTCGTAGACGAGGCGGTCCAGCGGCGAGAGCAGCGCGACCCGCCCGCGCCAGGGCTGGTCGAGGTAGGTCGGATCGACCCGCCACCGGCCCCGCACGCCCTCGACGACCGCCTCCTCCCCCGCCTGCCCGACGTCCCCGGGCTCGACGGGGCACTCCGGCCCGCGCGCCCGGGCGATGCCGAGCGCGCGCAGACGGCGCCGGTCGCGCTCCGCCAGCGCCTCGGCCTGCGGGACCGCCCGGACGTCGGGGTAGACGCGCTCGGCGAGGTCCCAGTTGCGCTCCCGGCCCTCCCGGGAGGCGACGGCGACGTCCCCGCACGCCTCCATGAGGTCCAGCATCCGGACGACGTTCTTGTCGTCGGTCCAGCCGCTCGAGCGCCAGGCGACCACGGTGGTGTCCGGGAACGCCCGGGCCGGCAGCGGCCCGTCGGTGCGCAGCCGGTCGAGGATGTCGCGCCGGCACCCCTCGTTGGCCTCCAGCCAGGCCGCCTGCGCGGTCCGCCAGCCGGGGGCGTCGTGGCCGCCCGGCCAGGCCGCCATCTCGGCGGCGTAGAGCGCGACGTCCTGCGCGGGTCGCAGGAAGCCGCGCAGCTCGACGAGCCGGCCGTCCCCGGCCAGCCGGTCCAGGTCCTCGGGCCGGTAGGCGCGGCCCAGCCGGCTGCGGCAGACGAGGTCGACGTTGGGGGCGACGCGGTCGGTGAGGTCCACCTGCACCGCGCTGAGGTGGGTCAGCACGGCCTCGAGGCTCCCCGGCCGGGGTGCCGAGAGGAGCTGGGCGCGCACCGCGACACGCCGCGCGTCCCGCCGGGTCAGCTGGAGCATGGGCCGACCCTAGCGGCGGACCCGGACCGCCCGTGTCCTGATCGGGGCGGGAGGCCTCAGCAGGTCGCGAGCAAGGACGGTGCGCGGCCCGGGGGGTCCGACCCTCTGGCATCCTCGGTGGCGTGGACATCACCGAGCTCGCGCCCCCCGTCGCCGACGGCCCGTTCCCTCCCCCGGCCTTCCTGCCGCCGCTGAGCAGCCGCGGGGTGGCCGGTGCCGTCTCGTGGACCGGGCTGACCTACGCCGTGGTCCGTGGCCACCGGCCGATGGTCCTCGACCTGCACGTCCCGCGCGGCGCCGCCGGGCCGGTCCCGGTGGTCGTCTGGGTGCACGGCGGTGGCTGGATGGAGGGCGACCGGCGTTACGTGCCGCTGCAGTGGACCCAGGACCAGCTCTTCGCCAAGGTCGTGGCCGCGGGCATGGCGGTGGCGACGGTGGACTACCGCCTCCTCGGCGACGCCCCGCTGCCCGCCGCCGTCCACGACTGCGTGGCCGCGGTGCGCTACCTGCGCCACCACGCCGACGAGCTCGGCCTCGACCCGGACCGGGTCGGCGTCTGGGGGGAGTCGGCCGGGGCCCACCTCGCCTCGATGGTCGCCCTCCTCGGCTCGGCGGGCCGGCCGGACGCCCGGCTGCTGGGGACGCTCGGTGTCGGGGCCGGCCGCGCGGACGTCGCCGCGTGCGTCCTCTTCTACGGCCCCGCCGAGGTCGGGCCGCTCGTCGACGACGTGGTCGGCGCCGACGCGGCCGACCCGTTCGGCGGCGACGCCTCCCTGCGGACCGCGCTGGCCCCGCTCACCCAGGTGCACGACCGGGTGCCACCCGTCCTGCTCCTGCACGGCGGCGCCGACGGCGTGGTGCCGGCGACCGAGAGCGAGCGGCTGCACGCCGCCCTCGGCGCGGCCGGCGTCGACAGCACGCTGGAGGTGACCGAGGGTGCGGACCACTGCTTCGTCGGCACCCCGGTGGAGCCGCGCCTCGACCGCGCCGTCGCCTTCCTGGCGCAGCACCTGAGAGGCTGAGCGGCATGGCGACCATCTTCACGAAGATCATCCGCGGCGAGGTCCCGGGCCACGTCGTGTGGTCCGACGACGTCTGCGCGGCCATCCTCGACATCGCGCCGCTGACGCGCGGCCACGTCCTCGTCGTCCCGCGGCAGGAGGTCGACCGCTGGACCGACCTCGACGCCAGCACGCTGGGTCATGTCATGGAGGTGGCGGCACGCATCGGGCGGGCGCAGCTGGCGGCCTTCGGCGGGGAACGTGCGGGCCTGGTCGTCCAGGGCTTCGAGGTGCCGCACGCGCACGTCCACGTCTTCCCGGCCTCCTCCGCCGCCGACTTCGACCTCTCCACGACGCTGTCCCCCTCGCCGGAGGAGCTGGCCGAGGACGCCGACCGGCTGCGGACCGCGTTGGGGCAGACCTCGTCCTAGCGGACGCGGGGCCCGCGCGCCCGTCAGGCGGTGCGGCGCGGGGCGTGGATGCCGGCGAGCATGCAGCGGGCCGAACCCCCGGCGTGCTCGATCGTGGGCACGTCCACCGGCAGCACCGCGTGCGCGGCCTCGAGCCGGCGGCGCTGGCCACGGTCGAGCGAGCGCCAGCCCCGCGAGGACATGACCAGCAGCGGGTGGTCGCCGGCACGGACCTCGAGGGCGTTGCCGGCGAACTCCCCCATCTGCTCCTCGGTGATGGACACGACCTCGCGGCCCGACTGCTCCAGCTCGTGCACGAGGCGGGCACGCTGGGTCAGGTCGCGCACGGTCTCCAGGGCCACCACCGCCACCTCGGTGCCGACGGCCATCATGACGTTGGTGTGGTAGACCGGCACGCCTGCCCGGTCGGTGGCGTCGAAGACGACGGGCCGGTAGCCGTGCTCGGCGCAGAAGAGCTCGAGCAGGCGCTCGTCGGCCCGGCCCGAGCGGCAGACGTAGGCGATGCGCCCGACGTGGTCCAGCACCATGACGCCCGTGCCCTCGAGGTAGCGGCC
>JASKZT010000066.1 GCA_030145965.1 Ornithinimicrobium sp. | reverse complement strand
GCTGGGTGCGTCTCAACAGCGTCCGCAGCGGCGGCTGCGCCGACGTGTGCATGGAGGTCGAGTCCGGCGTGCCGATCGGCTGGCCCGGCTTCATGACCATCACCCCACGTGCCGGTCACCCGCGACGCCGTCTTCGTCAGGCACGACTGATGGCGCTGCGCGACCGTCTCGCCCCGGAGGAGCGCCAGACCAGCTCCGGCGGCGGCTCCCTCGTCAAGGACTACCTCGACCGCCTGCTCGTCGACCTCGACCGCGAGGAGCTGCGCGGCCTCTCCGACGTCCAGCGCCGCGCCCGCCTGGAGCGACGCCTCTCCGACCTCATCAGCATCGAGGGTCCGGTCCTCAGCAGCCGCGAACGGGTCTCCTTCATCCGCCGCGTCGTCGACGAGGCCCTCGGCCTCGGCGTGCTGGAGCCGCTCCTGGCCGACGACTCCATCACCGAGATCATGGTCAACGGCCCCGACTCGGTCTTCGTCGAGCGTCGCGGGCGGGTCGAGCGCTACCCCACCGTCTTCTCCAGCCGCGAGCAGCTCATGCAGACGATCGACCGCATCGTCTCCCGGGTCAACCGCCGCATCGACGAGTCCAGCCCCATGGTGGACGCCCGCCTGGAGAGCGGCGAGCGCGTCAACGTCATCATCCCGCCCCTCGCGCTCGACGGCCCCACGCTGACGATCCGTCGCTTCCCCCAGCCCTTCCGGCTCGAGGAGCTCGTGGGCAAGGCCACGCTGTCGGTCGAGATGGCCGAGCTGCTCACCGCCCTCGTGCGGGCCAAGGCCAACGTCATCATCTCCGGCGGCACGGGCTCGGGGAAGACGACCTTCCTCAACGCCCTCTCCGGCGTCATCCCCGACCACGAGCGGATCATCACGATCGAGGACGCCGCCGAGCTCTCGCTGCAGCAGCCACACGTCGTCCGCCTCGAGTCCCGCCCCGCCAACGTCGAGGGCCGGGGCCAGGTCTCCATCCGCGACCTGGTGCGCAACAGCCTCCGGATGCGGCCCGACCGCATCGTCGTCGGCGAGGTCCGCGGCGGGGAGACCCTCGACATGCTCCAGGCGATGAGCACCGGTCACTCCGGGTCGCTGGCCACGGTGCACGCCAACTCCTCCGCCGACGCGCTCGGGCGCCTGGAGACGCTGGCCTCCATGGACGAGATGAAGCTGCCGATCGACGTGCTGCGCGACCAGATCAACTCCGCGGTCGACATCGTCGTCCAGCTCTCGCGCATGCCCGACGGCACCCGCAAGGTGGTCGAGATCGCCGAGATCGTCTCGGCCCGGCGCGAGCCCTACCGGGG
Organism: Ornithinimicrobium sp.; assembly: GCA_030145965.1. GTDB lineage: Bacteria > Actinomycetota > Actinomycetes > Actinomycetales > Dermatophilaceae > Ornithinicoccus. The sequence goes on along the minus strand of JASKZT010000066.1, from coordinate 8,701 downwards.
GCTGACGCTGGCCCGCCTCGACCACGAGCCCTACGTCCCCGACCAGCCGGTGCGCGGCTGGTTCCGCCACGGCGGCCTGAGCCAGGGCCTGCGCCGCCGCATCTCCTTCGCCGGCCTGCACGCGCCCGCGGCCTTCGACGGCCCGCCGCTCGCGCCCCCGGAGGGCGAGGAGTGGTCCGTCCCGACCGCGGACGGCTGAGCATGGACATCACCCCCACGTTCATCATCGTGCTGCTCGTCGGCACCCTGGTCATCGGCATCCTCGGCCTGCTCGCCGTCCGCGAGACGGCCTACCGCACCAGCGAGATGGAGGCCTCGGCGCGCGGCGACGTGCGCACCGACCGGCTCGGCGACCTCCGCCGCCGCGTCAACGGCCGCGTCCGCCGCACCGGCTGGGGCCGCCGGCTCGACCTCAAGCTGGCCGGCGCCAGCCTGTCGATCGGCCCCTTCGACTTCGCCGCGCTCGTCCTCGTCCTGGCGGTCGGCGCGGCCGTCTCGCTGCACGGCTTCATGGGCTACCTCGGCTCGGCCCTCGTGGTCGCCGCCATCCTGGCCTCGGCCAACAAGTGGCTGGACACCCGCCGCACCAAGCGCATCAACGAGTTCGTCAGCCAGCTGCCCGACCTGGCCCGGCTCCTGGCCAACGCGACCTCCGCCGGCCTGGCGCTGCGCACCGGCGTCGACCTCGTCGTCAAGGAGCTGCCCGACCCGGCGCGCACCGAGTTCGTGGAGATCCAGCGCCAGATGGCCCTCGGCCAGAGCCTGGACTCCGCGCTCACCGACCTCAACGCCCGCCTGCCCTCCCGCGAGCTCGACGTCCTCGTGCGCACCCTCGTCATCCAGAGCCAGGCCGGTGGCCGCCTCACCAGCGCGCTCGCGACCATCGCGGCGACCCTGGAGGACCGCCGTGACCTGCAGCGGGAGCTGCGCACCGCGGTCTCGGGCGCGGTGTTCAGCGGCTACATGGTCCTCATGATCGGCGTCGGCTCGGTCTTCCTCATGAACGTCGTCAACCCCGGCTCGCTCGACCTGCTCGCGGCCAACCTCATCGGCCAGATCGTCCTCGGTGTCGCTGCCGCCCTCTTCGGCATGGGCTTCCTGCTCATCCGGCGCATCACGTCGGTGGACGTCTGATGGGCGAGCTCATGGTCCTCGGCATCCCGCTGGCGGTGCTCGTCGTGCTCGGCACGACGGTGCTGTCCTGGCGGATGATGCGCACGACCGGCCTCGAGGACGTGGAGGCGTCCTACCTGGAGACGGTGGAGGAGGAGCGTCGCCCGGGCCCGATGTCCCGGATCATCGACTTCCTCGGCATCCGCTTCGAGCGCACGCTGCTGCAGCTGTCCGGCCAGCGGCGCCTCGTCTCCCTGGAGCGCCTGCTGGACCAGGCCGGCCGCCCGGACGGCATGAGCGTGCGGACCTACGTCCGCCGCCAGGCCGGCATGGCCGCCCTGGGCATCTTCGCGGCGTTCTTCTTCCTGCTCAGCGGCCAGACCCTCCTGGCGGTCGTGTCGGCGGTCGGTATGGCGCTGTGGATGGACCTCTGGATCCGCTCGGCCGCGCGCAGGCGCCAGGAGGCGATCGCGCGCGAGATGCCCGACTTCCTCGACGTGCTCGCCGTCACCGTCTCCGCCGGCCTGTCGCTGCGCGCGGCGTTGCAGCGGGTCAGCGCCTCCAGCTCGACCCCGCTGGGCGAGGAGATGCGGCGCGTCCTGGACGACATGCAGCTGGGGATGAGCCGCCGCGAGGCGCTGAGCCACCTGCGCGAGCGCAACAGCGCGCCCTCCCTCGACTCGTGGGTGGGCGCCATGCTCCAGGCCGAGGAGCTGGGTGCCCCGTTGGGGAACACCCTGCAGGAGATCGCCCAGGAGGTGCGCCGCGCCCGCGCCGGCGAGGTGCGTCGCGCGGCCGCCAAGGCCGCCCCCAAGATCAGTCTCGTCGTGACGATGGTCATCGTCCCCGGCGCCCTGCTCCTCATCGTCGCGAGCCTCTTCCTCTCCCAGCTCGAGACGCTCACCGGCGTCTTCTCGGGCTGAGGGCCGTCGTGAGCGACTTCGTCACCGGCGGTCACCTGCGGCTCATCCTGCAGATCGCGCTCAACGTGCGGCTGGCCGGCGTCCTCATGGTCTTCGTCCTCACGCCGCAGGGGCTGGGCCCCCTCGTCGCGGGCGCCGGGCTGAGCTGCCTGGCGGTGTCGTTCCTGACCATGCGCCACATCGCCGCCTACGAGCCGCGCCTGGCGCACTCGTGGTGGTTCCCCCTCCTCGACGCCGCCCTCACGGTCGCGCTCGTCGTCAGCACCGACCCGGGGGGCCCGGCCATCGCCTACGTCGCCGGCACGGCCTTCGTCTGGTCGCTCGTGGGTCGGCCGTGGGCCGTCGCCCTCGCCGTGCTGCCCGTGCTGGCCATGCTCGGCCTGCGCCTGGGGATGCTGCTCTCCGAGGACGACGTCGACCGCTACTGGGCCACCCTGGTCCAGGTCGCGCTGCTCTGGCTGACCATCCTGGCAGGCCGGCGGGTGCGCAACCTGCAGGAGAAGCACGTCCGGCTCCAGCTGGACGCCCGTGGGGCGAGCATCCGCTCGGCCCAGGCCGAGGAGCGGGTCCGGCTCTCGGTGGAGATGCACGACTCGGTCGCCAAGTCCCTCCACGGCATCCATCTCATGGCCGAGCACCTCGAGCGCCGGCTCGCCGCCGAGCGGCACGAGCTGGCCCCTCACGTGGCCCTGCTGCGCGAGAGCGTGGCCCGCGCTCGCACCGAGGCCCGCAGCCTCGTCCAGGGCTACCGAGAGCCGCACCCGCAGGAGAGCTTCGTCGAGCAGCTGCGGGCCCTCGTCGACGGCTGGGCGCAGACCCACCCCGCCTTCACCGTCACCACCCAGCTGGCTCCGATGGCGCCCGGTCCGGGCGCCGCCCCGGAGTGGCTGGCCGCGGCCGGCGAGGCGCTGGAGAACGTCGCCCGCCACAGCGGCGGCGACCGGGTCATGGTCAGCAGCTCGGAGGAGGACGGCTGGGGGCGGGTCACCGTCGTCGACAACGGCGCCGGCATGAGCCGGCAGGACCTCCCCGCGCTCGTCGGCGCCGGTCACTTCGGCCTGGACGGCATGTGCCGCCGCATGAGCCGCGTCGGCGGCCGCCTCGAGCTGAGCCCCGCCCCCGGTGGCGGCGTCGTCGTCACCCTGCGCGGCCCGGCCGACCTCGGCCCCGGGGCCCGTACCGACGTGGCCCGCGACGCCGCCGGCGGCACGACCCCCTCGTCCACCTCTGCCCAAGGAGCACTGCCATGAGGTCCCTGCGCGTCCTCGTCGTCGACGACAACCCCATCGTGCGGGCCGGCCTGGGCATGACCCTGGGCTCGCTCGAGCTCGTCCGCGAGGTGGTCGAGGTGCCCGACGGCGCGGCGGCCCTGGAGCAGCTCGCCGCCGGCGACGTCGACGTCGCCTTCCTGGACGTGCGGATGCCGGTCCTGGACGGGGTGGAGGTGCTGCGGCGCCGCACCTGCACCACGCCGGTCGTCATGCTCACCCACACCGACGAGCCCTCGATCATCCGGGAGTGCCTGCGCCTGGGCGCCCGCGGCTACCTGGTCCACGGCACCTTCGAGACCGACCAGCTGCACGCCGCGCTGACCACGGCCATCGACGGAGGCGCCGTCCTCAGCCCGGCGGCCGCCCGCACCATGCTCGCCGGTGACGCCCCCGGCCACGAGCACGGCGCCGGCGGCGTGAGCCGGGTGCGCCCCGACCTGGGGCTGACGGCCCGCGAGGTGGAGCTCATCGACAGCCTGGCCGAGGGCCTGAGCAACGGCGACATCGCCCGTCGGCTCTTCCTGTCGGAGAAGACGGTCAAGAACCACCTGGGCCGCATCTACGCCAAGCTCGGGGTGAGCAACCGCTCCGCGGCGATCGTGCGCTGGCTGGACCGGTAGGGCCAAAGGTCCCTGCGCAGGTTGGGTCTCAGGTGGGGACCTTTGCGCCTAGGACGGGACGCTCCGGGCCCGTAGTTTCGTCAGTGTCGACGGGGGGAACCCCGGACCGAGAACCACGCAGGACGCCGAGAACCAGCAGCACACCCAGCCGCCGGCCCGGGCCGCGGCACGACGCAAGGAGCAGACATGGACCGCATGAACCGCATGGCCGTCACCGCCCACACCCTCGTCGCCGCCCACGTGGCCGGCGCGTTCGACCGCCTCCGCTCGGAGAAGGGTCAGGGCTCGGTGGAGTACGCCGGCATCGTCCTCATCGTCGCCGCCCTGGTCGCCTTCGCGATCAGCGCCGCCACCGGTGACGTGCTGACCGGCCCGATCAAGACCGCCATCGGCAACGCCTTCAGCAAGCTCGGCGGCTGACCGCCCCGACGCAGTCCGCGACGCCGGACCGGCAGCCACCTGCCGGTCCGGCGTCGACCGACGGGGAGGGAGATGCCATGACACCACGCGACGCGGGCCGTGCCCGCCCCGGCACCGCCACGCCGGCTCCGCCTGCCCGGCGCCGGCCACGCCCGTGGGACCGGCTGCGCGACGACCGCGGACAGACCGCCTTCCTCGTCGTCCTCGGCGTCTCCTTCCTCATGGTCATGGGCACCACGCTCATCCTCTTCCTCGGGCGCGGCATGACCACCGAGACCCAGACCCGCACCGCCGCCGACGCCGCCGCCCTGGCCGCCGCCGAGTCGGTGACCGACGTCGTCGACACCCGGCTGGGCGCGATGCCGTCCGACAACGGCCTGGCCGTCGGCCACCTCCTCCAGCTGCTCAACGCCCGGACCGACGTGCTGGGCGTCAACGCCACCACCGAGGCCCGCCGCATCGCCGGCGCCAACGGCGCCGACCTCGTCGGGCTGACCTCCCGCACGACCGCCTCCGGCGTCGAGTTCACCGCGACCACCCGCGCGCGCGAGAACACCGCCGAGGGCCCCCGCCGCGCCACCTACGAGGCCACCGCCCGCGTCCGGATCACGAGCGGCGCCCTGTGCACCCGACCTGGCGGTCTGGGCCTGTGGCTCGGCGGCAGCTGCGTGGGCCCCGCGCTGATCCACCTCGAGGCGCCGCCGGAGGAGGAGCCGGAGCCGCCCGAGGAGGGCGAGGACCCTCCGCCGGAGCCGACGTACCCGAGCGTGCCCTGGATCATCGTCGGGGACGACGCCGAGTCCCTCCTCGACACGGTCCGCAACCCTTTGACCTGGGAAGTCGTGCTGACGCAGTGACGTTGTGCCACAGTGTCGACGTTTTCGTGCCCGGCCCGGCACGACCCTTGAGACAGATTCCGGAGGGGACGAGATGCGCCGTCTGACCACCCGCCTGGCCGCCGTCGTGGCGGTCGGCTCCCTCGCCCTCGCCGGCTGCGACCGGTCCGGCGACGACGGGGCGACGACCCCCACGACCACCGAGGCCGCCACCGCGACGACCGGCCCCACGCCCGACGACGACACCGAGACGGACACCGCGGCCGGGACCGCCACCGCGGCGCCCGAGGTCGAGCTGGACGTCCCCTACCCGGCACCGGCGGACGCCGCACGCGAGCTGCCCTCCGGAGGGGAGAGCCTCACCTCGGAGGAGGGGCACGAGTTCACCCTCTCCGGCGTGCACCGCCTCGCCGACGACCGCGTCGTCGTCACGGGGGTGCTCGGGCTGGACCCCTCGGTCGGCACCGACTTCGTCATCGACGGCTTCGAGGAGCCCGCGCTGCGCCACGCCAGCTCGTCGGGCTCGGAGTTCGCCCCCTTCGAGCTGAGCGTCTCCGGCGACTCGGCGACCTACCTGCCCGTGCGCGACGCCGACGACCGGTGCCTCTGCTCGGTCGTGCGCAGCGGCTTCCAGGACGAGGGTGAGGCGATGGCGGTCATGACCGTCATGAGCGCGCCGTCGGACGCCGGCACGGTCGACCTCGCGGTCGCCGGGTTCGGCGAGATCTCCGGCGCGGAGGTGACCCCCGTCCCCGAGGGCACGACCACGCCCTGGGGCACCCGGGAGAGCCTGACCGTGCGCAGCGCCGAGCGTTCGGGCGGGACCGTGACTGCCCGCGTCACCCTGGCCTCCCCCGGGGACGGCACCGGCTGGGGGCGAGGTGTCTACGGGTTCACCGGCGACCAGCTCTGCCTCTCCGGCATCACGGTCGCCGGCTCCGAGCAGCGGGCGGGCCTCACCCAGGACTGCGTCCGCGGCATCCTCCCGCCGGCGGGCCAGGCCGTGGATCTCGAGGTCACGATGCCCGACCCGGGCACCGAGACCCTCGTCGTCCTGCCCAGCAACGGCTTCCCCCTCAGCGTCCCGGTCACCGGCGAGCCGGCCGAGGGCGGCGGTGAGCAGCTGGTCACCTACGAGTCCCGCACCCGCACCGAGGGCGCGACGGTCGCGACCGGCGAGGAGGTCGAGGTCGTGCTGGACACCTCCGTCCTCTTCGAGTTCGACGAGTCGACCCTGACCCCCGAGGCGCAGAAGACGCTGTCGGTGGCCGTCGAGGCCCTGGGTGAGCAGGACGGCCGCTCGCTGACCATCGCCGGGCACACCGACACCCAGGGCGAGGCCGCCTACAACAAGCAGCTCTCCCTGGCCCGGGCCGAGGCCGTGCGCGACGCGCTGGCCGAGTCGCTCGGCGACGGCTGGTCCTTCCAGGTCGCCGGCTACGGCGAGGAGCAGCCGCTGGCCGAGGAGAAGGGCTCGCCGCAGGAGGTCGAGGCGGCCCAGGCCCGCAACCGCCGGGTCGAGGTGACCGTCGGCCAGTAGGCCGACGGTCCGGGAGCGGGGGTGGGGACGGTGACCGACCTGGTGCGCCAGCCCCTCGTGTGGCTGGTCCTCATGTGGCTGGCGGCGGGCCAGCTGGGCTACTTCGCCCTGTGGCTGCCCTTCCGCCGCCGCACCACCTGGGTCGAGGGCACCGTCACCGTCACCGGCGCGCGGGCGGTCGCCCGCACCATGCAGGGCAGCCCGGCCACGGGCCAGGGGCTCTACCAGCTCCACGGCACCCTGCGGACGGCGCAGGGGCCGGTCGAGGCCCGCTCCGTCGAGCAGGTCAGGCGCGGTCGGGTCGACGCGGTCGTCGACCGGACCCTGCCGTGCCGCTACGACCCCGGCAACCCGCGTCTCATGACGCTCGTGCCGGCGTCCGCGCCGGTCCTCGGCTCGCCGAAGGGCCTCGCCGTGCTCCTCGTCGTGGTCGCCCTGGTCGTCGTCCCGCTGGTCGTGCTCCTGCGCGGGGCGGGCGGATGAGGTCGCGCGGGTGGGCCGATGGTCCTACCAGGCGGCGCACAGGTTGGGTCCTTCGCTCCTAGCGAGGGGGATGGACGGCCACGTACGGTCGACGGACGGAGAGCGGCAGACGACGAGGGGGAGCACCAGGTGGGGACGACGGGCGGGAGCCGCTGGCGGCGCACGCTGAGGAGCGAGCGGGGCGCCGGCTCCGTCGAGTACGCCGGCATCACGCTCGTGGTCGCCTCGCTGGTCGGGGCGGCGGTGCTCGCGCCCGCCAGCGACGTCATCAGCCCGTGGGTGGCGCGCAGCATCTGCACCGCGTTCGACAGCCTCGGTGTCGGCACCGGCTGCGCCGGCGACACCCCGGTGGCCGACAGCCGGGTGGACGACATGCTGAACGACTGCGTCGTCCGGCGCACCGACCGCACCAACAACCTCAACGCCCAGGTGAAGATCGTCCGCGCCGAGCGCGGCAACGGCGACGTCATCACCCAGAACGCCGACGGCTCGGCCACCGTCAACGTCAACGAGTCCACCGGCGTCGGCGTCTCCTCCCCGACGCGCGGCAGCAAGGACAAGAACGGCGACGAGACCCCGAGCGGCCCGAACGCCGACGTCGACCTGTCCGCCTACGCCATGGGCGTGGGTGCGCTGCAGTACTCCTACAACTTCCCCACCTCCGTGGGCGGCACCGACGCCGCGCAGGACTTCCTGGACTCCCGCCGCGGGGTCGGCGACCAGATCGTCGACACCGTCGTCCCCGGCGCCCAGACCGGGCGCGAGGCCCTCACCCGCGCCGGTGACGCCACCTCCAACTTCCTCGAGGACGCCGGCCGCTGGGCCTTCCGCCAGGAGCTCGGGGACGACGAGCGGGCCGAGCGGGCCGCCCAGCAGCACGCCCACCAGGCCGACACGGTCAGCGCCTCGGTCAGCCTGCAGGGTCTCGTCGGCATCTCGGGTCAGGCCGGCTACGGCGAGAGCACGGTTGCCAGCGGCTCGGCGTCCGCGTCCGGCTCGCTCACCGGCACCGTGAGCACCTCCCTCAACAACGAGGGCGACCAGGCCGGGGCGAACAGCTTCACCGGCGCGCTGCGCTACGACCTCAACGGGGAGTTCACGACCGGCATCCAGGGCCGGGGCGACGACGGCAACCTCGTCGGCCTGCCCCCCTTCCTCAACGCCGGCGGCACCCACGGCGGCACGTACACCTACCAGGTGGACTACGACGCCGACGGCAACCCCTCGCGGCTCACCTTCACCGGGGAGACGCGCAACAGCGGCCGCGTGGGCCTCAAGCCCACCGTCGGCCCGGTCGAGATCGGCGGCCAGCCGTTCAGCGGCACGCTCGAGCAGGAGGTGCGGGTCATCGACCTCACCGACCCGACCGCCCGCGGCCTCTTCGACGAGGTCTTCTTCACCGAGGGCGTCCAGCTGGGCGACAGCTCGGCCCGGATGTCCGTCCCCAAGCCGGTGAACCCGGCCGAGATGGAGGACTGGGCCATGAACGCCGCCC
>JASKZT010000062.1 GCA_030145965.1 Ornithinimicrobium sp. | reverse complement strand
CTCGGTGCCGTCGCTGTGCAGCGAGTGCGTGTGCAGGTCGATGACGGCCTCGTCGGGCAGGTGGGGCATGAGCACACGGTATGCCGCGGCGCACGCGGCATACTGGACCCCTCACCCGTCCGCGGCCCGGACCGCCCGCGCCCGCCCCGACCCGAGGAGTCCCCGTGACCCTGACCCCCCGCCGTCGCCGCCCGGTGGCCACGGCCGGCGCGACCGTGCTGATGGCCCTGGCCGTGCTGACCGGGTGCGCCCAGGAGGAGCCCACCGCGGACGAGGTGACCAGCGGCGCCCCGACCGCGGACGACCCGGTCGCGACGAGCGGGCCCGACGACGCGGCGACGACCTCGTCCACCCCCGACGACGAGGCGGTCACGTCCGCGCCCGACGACGAGGCGGTCACGTCCGCGGCCCCGGACGACGCGGCCGGGACGGCGCGCCCGCCGGCGCAGCTCGAGGCCTCCGACGGCAGCTTCGCGCTCGAGATCCCCGGCCGGTGGGAGGACGCCCTGGACCTCGTGGACGACGAGAGCATCCTCGTCGCGGCCAAGGACACCGAGCTCGTCGACGACTTCTTCACCAACGTGGTCGTCACCCAGGAGGAGTACGTCCCCAACCTCACCTCGGCCGTGGAGGACACCGCCGAGGAGCTGGCCGGCGAGGACGGGGAGTACGAGCTGCTGGAGCCGGTCGAGGTCGACGGCAACCGCGCGCCGGGCTACACCCTGGTCCGCGAGGTCGAGGGCGCGGCCGTGCACCAGACGCAGCGCTGGATCAGCCACGACGGGACGCTCTACGTCGTGACCTTCTCGGCCGTCGAGAGCCAGGCCGAGGACGTCGCGGCCGTCCTCGACGACATCCTCGCCTCCTGGACCTGGCAGGACTGAGCCCTCTCGGGGCGAGGACCTCCCCCGGGCGGCGAGGTCCCGCTCAGGGCGTGACGACGCGCCCGCGGGAGCGCCGGCGCGCCCGCTGCGCCGCGACGTCGAGGCCGAGGCGCCGGCGGGCCAGGTAGCCGCCGATCGACAGGCCGCCGGCGAGCGCCAGACCCGTCGCCACCGCCGTGCCGAGGTGCACGAGCGCGTTGGGAGCGACGGCCGGGGTGCCCTGCTGCATCAGGTGGATGGCCCGGTAGACCGCGAGGCCGGGCAGGAGCGCGACGATGCCCGCGGTGCCGATCGCCAGCTCCGGCATGCGCAGGCGCCGGTGCGCGACGAAGGCGAGGGCGCCCACGGGGGCGGCGGCCACGGCGGTGCTCTCGACGGGGCCGAGCCCCAGGCCGAGCGCGACCTCGAGCACGAGCCAGCCGAGCGCCGCGACGAGCATGGCCACGACGGTGGCCCGCAGGCCGGTGTAGGTGCCCAGGCAGAAGCCGAGCGCGATGAGGGCCGCCCCGATCGTGCTCTGGACCGGTGACCCGCCGAGCGAGACGAAGGGAGAGACCTCCATCGAGACCCCGAGCCGGCTCGCGGTGCCGATGACGATGGCGATGCCGACCGCGATGCCGAGGGTCAGCATCACCACCTCGAGCACCCGCGCCCCGGCGGTGACGTAGTAGCCGTCCAGGGCGTCCTGCGCCGCACCGACCACCCCCAGGCCGGCCAGGAGCATGATGATGCCCGAGATCGCCACGAGGGAGGGTGAGCGGACGCCGGGGATCTCGATGCCGTGCTGCATGCCGGCGTAGAGCAGCAGCGCGACCGTGGCCGGCACCATGGCGCTGAGCACCTGGGTGAAGAACGCGGCCAGGCCGACGCGGTACATGACCCGTTGCACGCGGTCGACGAGGACCGCGGACAGCGCGGCCACGACCCACATGGCGGGGGCGGCGCCGAAGAGCATGACGACCCCGACGGTGAGCAGCGCACCGCCGGCGGTGACGACCCAGCGCCGGTAGGGGTGCGGGGCGGCCAGCACCCGCTGCAGCCGGGCCCGGGCCCGGTCGACGTCCATCGGCTCCCGGCCCGACCCCGCGTCGCGGGTGACCTCGTCGACGATCCGCTGCACGGCCTCCAGGCGCGTGTAGTCCGGCGCCCGGCCGGGGATGACGCGCATGACCGAGAGCGGGTCCTCGTGGATGCCGCGGTGGATCGAGACGGTGATGGAGGTGAAGGTGACGTCGACGTGGGCCGAGCTGACGCCGTAGGCGGAGGTGAGCCGCAGGACGTTGGCGACGCAGTCGGCGGCGGAGGCGCCGGTGGACAGCATCGCCTCGCCCACGCGCAGGGCCAGGTCGATGACGGCCCGGGCGTGCACCTGGCTGATGTCCTCGTCACCGTCGAGCCGGGTGCCGATGGCCATCGTGGGCGGGGAGACGCCCCGCACGACGTGGGCGGCGCGGTCGCGCCACACGGTGCCGACGCGCCGGGCCGGGCGCACACCGGGGGCCGGCACCAGCTGGGGCCCGGTGACCTCGCCGGCGACGGGGGTGCTGGGGGTCGGCTCGCTCACCCGACCAGGGTAGGGCGAAGGGCGGGGCGCCCGCGGCGCAGGGCCCGACCGCCGCCGCCGTCCGCGGCGGGGCGTGCACCTACGATGGCCCGGTGAGCGAGAAGCAGCACAAGGCCGAGCACCGCAACCGTCCCTCCGGCGCCGCGTTCCGGGCGTTCATGTCGACCGACTGGGCGCCGCGCAGCACCGAGCTGCCGGAGCTGACCGAGGCGGCGCGGTATGCCGCGCACCGGCGCGAGGAGGTGTCGGCCGCCTTCCCGGGGACCAGGGTCGTCGTGCCCGCCGGCGGGCTGAAGATCCGCAGCAACGACACCGACTACGTCTTCCGCCCGCACACGGCCTTCGCCCACCTCACCGGCCTGGGCGCCGACAGGGAGCCGGACGCCGTGCTCGTGCTGGAGCCGCGCACCGGCACCGACGGCGCGGTGCAGGGGCACGAGGCCGTCCTCTACTTCCTCCCGCTCGCCGACCGCGACAGCGAGGAGTTCTTCGCCGACTCCCGCGTCGGCGAGTTCTGGGTCGGCACCCGCCCGACGCTGACCTCGGCCGCGGCCGAGCTCGGCGTGACCACCCGCCACCTGGACGAGCTGCCCGACGCGCTCGCCAAGGACGCCGGCCCCGGCGGGCTGTCGCTGCTCGTCGTCCGCGACGCCGACCGCGAGGTCGCCGCCACGGTGGACGCGGTCCGCCAGCAGGTCGGCCTCACCCAGGACGAGGCGGCCGTGACCGCCGCGCAGGAGGAAGACGCCGCCCTGGCCCGCGCCCTGTCGACCATGCGGCTGACGAAGGACGACTGGGAGGTCCGCCAGATGGAGGAGGCGGTCGGGGCGACCGCCCTCGCCTTCGACGCCGTCGTCGGGCAGCTGCCCGAGGCCGTGCGCCGCGGCCGTGGGGAGCGCTGGGTCGAGGGCGTGTTCGGCCTGCACGCCCGGCACGCCGGCAACGGTGTCGGCTACGACTCCATCGCGGCCTCCGGCGAGCACGCGACGACCCTGCACTGGATCCGCAACACCGGTGACGTGCACGAGGGCGACCTGCTCCTCCTCGACGCGGGCGTCGAGACCGACTCCCTCTTCACCGCCGACGTCACCCGCACGGTGCCGGTCGGGGGCACCTTCTCCCCCGCCCAGCGCAAGGTCTACGAGGCCGTGCTCGAGGCCCAGGAGGCCGGCCTGGCCGCCGCCCGGCCGGGCAACCGCTTCAAGGACGTGCACGCGGCCGCCATCGAGGTCATCGCCCGCCACCTGCTGGAGTGGGGCCTGCTGCCCGAGGGCGTGACCCTGGAGCAGACGCTGGACGCGGAGGAGGGGCAGTTCCACCGCCGCTGGATGGTCCACGGCACCAGCCACCACCTCGGCCTGGACGTCCACGACTGCGCGCTCGCGCTGCGGGAGGACTACGTCGAGGGCGAGCTGCGCGAGGGCATGGTGCTCACCGTCGAGCCGGGCCTCTACTTCAAGTCCGACGACCTGCTGGTCCCCGAGGAGCTGCGCGGCATCGGCGTGCGCATCGAGGACGACATCGTCATCACCGCCGACGGGCACCGCAACCTCTCGGCCATGCTGCCCCGCACGGCCGACGAGGTCGAGGCGTGGGTCCGCTCCGGAGGCGTGCGCGGCTGAGCCGCGCCCCTCCGGCGGCACCGCTCGCTGCGGCGCACCGCTCAGGCGAGAGGCGCTCCGGGCCGCCGGTCGAGCAGGTCGCGGGCCTGCTGGGCCAGCTTGTGCTCGGTGAGCACCTCGTAGCGCGTCGCGACGACCTGGGAGACCGAGACGAAGTCACGGCGTCCGCGGGTCATCAAGTAGCCGATGACCGCCCAGACGAGGCCGAAGAAGGCGCCGAAGAGGACGCAGCCGAGCACGGTGACCAGGGCGTCGCCGGTCGGGGCGAAGAGGGCGAAGATGAGGCCGACGAAGAGGCCCAGCCACACGCCGGAGAGCAGGCCGCCGAGCGCGACCCGGCCGGTGGTCAGCCGCCCGGTCACCCGTTCGACCTGCTTGAGGTCGGTGCCGACGATCATGCAGTGCTCGACCGGGAACTCCTGGTCGGAGAGGTGGTCGACGACACCCTGTGCCTCCGCGTAGGTCTCGAAGACGCCGAGGCTCATCGGGTAGTCCAGGGCCAGGACCGGTCCCGGACGCCCCGGGGTGCTCGCTGGAGAGGTCACGCCCGCCATTGTGCCGCGCCCGCAGGGGCGACGGCGAGTCCGAGAGGCCCCCGGACGCGGAAGGACCCCCGGGACCAGCGAGGTCGCGGGGGCCCTGCACGGTGCGTGCGCCGGGTCGGGCGTCAGCGCCGCGCGCGGCGGCGGCGGGGACGGACGGGACGCTTGGCGACGTCCTCGGCCAGGCTGTGACGGAAGGCGCGGGAGGCGGTCGGGCGGTAGACGAGCATGGGGCCCATAGGGGTGCTGCGTGTCCTCTCGGGGGTCGGCCCGGCGTGCTGCCGGGGGGTGGTGGTTGACCTGTCATCAAGTCAAGGCGCGGGGCGCGCTCGGTATTCCCGCGCGGGCCAGGGTGGCTGCGTCGGTATCCTGCCCGCGTGAGCACTCCCCGCGTCTTCGTCGCACGGCTGAACGGCATGAGCGTC
>JASKZT010000060.1 GCA_030145965.1 Ornithinimicrobium sp. | reverse complement strand
ACGGTGAGGACGCGGACGTCGTGCCCGGCGTCGAGCAGCCCCTGGCGCAGCTCGTCGACGGAGGTGGTGACCCCGTTGACGGTCGGTCGGTAGGAGTCGGTCAGCAGAAGCACGCGCCGCGGCCGGGCGGCGCGCCGACCCGCGCCAAGGCGGCTGCTGGAGATCCCCATGCCAGAATGGTCCCGCACCAGGGCCGGGTGCCACATCATCCTGCGGTCTGCGGCGCGTCCGACCGTGGACCGAGCTCGCCACGGGGTGGGTCGGGCGAGGGTCTGGTCGAGGGCGGCGAGCGGCATGCCTCCAGGCTCGCGGCTCGGGGGCCAGGGCACCATGGGGGAGGCTGGCTCTCCGTACGGGGGTTAGCCCGACCACCCGGGCTGCACGGACCTGCCCGGCGGCATACCTTGCACAGATGGCCACCACCGACGCCCTGACCGCCCTCGTCCTCAACTGCACCCTCAGCCCCTCGCCCGCGGAGTCGAGCACGGAGCTGCTGGCCCAGCAGGTGCTCGACGAGCTCGCCACGCACGACGTCACCGGGACCCAGGTCCGCGTCGTCGACCACGACGTCCGGCCCGGTGTCGAGCTCGACATGGGCGAGGGCGACGCGTGGCCCTCCATCCGCGAGCAGGTCATGGCGGCCGACATCCTCATCCTGGCCACGCCGACGTGGATGGGCCAGCACTCCAGCGTGGCCCAGCGGGCGCTGGAGCGCCTCGACGCCGAGCTGTCCGAGACCGACGACGAGGGGCGGCTGCTCACCTTCGGCAAGGTCGCGCTCGCGGTCGTCGTCGGCAACGAGGACGGCGCGCACCACATCAGCGCGATCCTCTTCCAGGCGCTCAACGACGTGGGCTTCACGCTCCCGGCGCAGGCCGTGACCTACTGGAACGGCGAGGCCATGCACACCGTGGACCTCAAGGACCTCGACGAGACGCCCGAGGAGACCGCGTCGGCGACCGCCACGGCCGCCGCCCACGCCGCGCACCTGGCGCGGCTGCTGCGCGCCGACCCCTACCCCGCCGTCTGAGGCAACCTTCTGGCCCTCCCCTGCGACAGAGGGGTATGACGTGACCCACGCCATACCACCGGGCACCTGCCCACCGAACGCAAGGGGAAGACACCATGGGGACCCGACGACACCGGCTGACCGCCCTCGCCGCGAGCGCGGCCCTGGCCGTGGGGCTGGCCGCACCGACGACCGCGCTGGCCTCGACCATGACCTCCGCGACGCAGGCCGCCTACTGCGGCATCACGTGGGGCTCGACCGCCAAGGCCAACGCCGTCTCCTACACGAGCGGCACCCTCACCAACGTCCGCTCGGGCCGGCACACGTGCTTCGACCGGCTCGTGCTGGACGTGGCCAACGTCCCCCGCTCGCTCAGCTACGACGTCCGCTACACGACCGTGCGGCAGGAGGGCAGCGGCACCGTCGTCCCGCTCAAGGGCGACGCCGACCTGCGGATCGTCCTGCGCGCCCCGGCCTACGACAGCCAGGGCCGCGCGACCTACCGGCCGGCGAGCCGCACCAACCTCGTGGACGTCACGGGCTACTCGACCTTCCGCCAGGTGGCGTGGGCCGGCAGCTTCGAGGGCCAGACGACGATCGGCCTGGGCGTGCGCGCCCGCCTGCCGATGCGGGTCATGGTCCTGGACGGTCCTGGTGACGGGGCCCGCCTCGTCATCGACGTCGCGCACAAGTGGTGACGCCCCGGGCCGCCCGCGCCGCCGACCCGGCGCGGGCGGCCCGCCGTGCCCCAGGATGAGGGGTATGGAGCTCCTTCTGCTGGGCGGCACAGCGTTCCTCGGCCGCCAGATCGCCCGGTCCGCCCTCGCCGACGGCCACCGCGTCACCTGCCTGGCCCGCGGCACGTCCCCCGCGCCCGAGGGCGTCACGCTGGTCACCGGTGACCGGGACGACGACGACGCCCTCGCCCCCGTCGCCGACCGCCGCTGGGACGCCGTCGTCGACGTGACGAGCCAGCCGGGTCACGTCCGCCGCGCGGTGCGCGACCTCGACACGGGGCACTGGGTCTACGTCTCCTCCGCCAACGTCTACTCCCCCTCGCCCGCCCTCGACCGCGACGAGGACGCACCGCTGGAGCCGGCGCTCGAGGCCGACGCGATGGAGCGGCCCGAGGACTACGGGCCGGCCAAGGTCGCCTGCGAGCGGCTCTACGCCGGCTCGGGCGCCTCCGCGACGCTCGTCCGCTCCGGACTCATCGGCGGGGACGGGGACGCCTCGGGGCGCTCGGGCTACTGGCCGTGGCGCTTCGCCCACCCCGTGGGGGACGGCTCCGCGGTCGCGGTGCCGGACGACCCCGGCTTCCCGTGCGCGTTGGTCGACGTGCGCGACATCGCCGACTTCGTCGTCACGGCCGCACGCGAGCGGCTCGACGGCGCCTACAACGTCACCGGCCCGACGACGTCCCTGGCCGACCTCCTCGGCGCCTCGGCCGAGGTCGGCGGCTCGGGCGCCCGGCCGAGGCCCGTCCCCCTCGCGCGGCTGGCCGAGCTGGGCGTCAACCCGTGGATGGGGCCGCGCTCGATGCCGCTGTGGATCGACGACCCGGCGATGCGCGGCTTCGCCACGCTCGACACGACCCGGGCCCGGCGCGACGGGCTCGCCGTCCGCCCGCTGGCGGAGACGTTGCGCGCGGCCCTCGCCTACGAGGAGCGGCGTGAGGGCGAGCGGCCCACCGGGCTGACCGACGAGGAGGAGCGCGAGGTGCTGGCCGCTCCCGGCTGAGCCCTCCCACCGGACACGTGCGGTGGTGGTCCCTCCCCCCGCCGGGCACGCGGTGTGGTGGTCGCTGTGGACGGCACGGCGTCACGCGCCCACGCCGCGGCCTACCCTGCTGGGGTGACCGACTCCGCCAGCCCGACGCCTCCGCCCCTCGTCCTGCTGCATGCCGCCGGCCAGGCGCCGATGGCATGGGAGGACGTCGTCGTCAGCCTCTACGGGTCGCGGCGGCTGCTCACGCCCTGGGTGCCGGGGCTGCGCCCGACCGAGCGGCAGCCGATGCCCATCGCCGACTCGGCGGCCGCGCTCGACACGGCGCTCATGCTCGAGGGCGCCGAGCAGGTAGACCTGTGCGGCGTGTCCTACGGCGCGATGGTCGCCGCCCAGCTGGCCGCCGACTTCCCGGGGCGGGTGCGCCGGCTGGTGCTCGTGGGCGGGCAGGTGCGCCCGCCGCGCTCGGTCATGCGGCTGCAGGGCGCGCTGCTGCGGATGATGCCGCGTCAGCGGTTCCTGGACGCGGGGGTGTCCAAGGAGCAGGTGCTGCGCAGCCAGGCGGCCGTGCGGGCCCTCGACCTCACCGGCGCCCTGCCACGCATCGTTGCTCCGACGCTCGTCGTCGTCGGCGGCAAGGACGTCGTCAACCAGCCCGCCGCGCGGGCGCTCGAGGCCGGGATCGCGGGAGCGAGGGTGCGCGTCCTCGAGGGCGCCGGGCACCTCGTCAACGCCGACAAGCCCGCGGAGCTGACCCAGGTGCTCACCGACTTCCTCGACCGACCGGTCACCCCCTAGCCACCGGACCCCTCGCGTGGTGGCCGCGTGCCATGCTCACCGGTATGCAGTCGCGCAGCCACGAGGGCCTGGTCACCTGCGACGTCGAGGACGGGGTCGCGCACGTGCGGCTCGCCAGGCCGGAGAAGCTCAACGCCGTGACGCTGGGCATGCTCGACGACCTCGTGGCCACCGCCCGGGCGCTGCGCCGCGACCCAGACGTCCGCGCGGTGATCCTCGGCGGGGACGGCGAGGCGTTCTGCGCCGGCCTCGACCTGCGGGCGGCGCTGGCGAGGCCTCAGGGCATCGCACGGCGCTTCGTGCCCGGGGTGCGGGGCACGAACGTCTTCCAGGAGGCGTGCTGGGCCTGGCGGCGGCTGCCCGTGCCCGTCGTCGCGGCGGTCCACGGCCACTGCCTCGGTGCGGGGGTGCAGCTGGCGCTCGGGGCCGACCTGCGGGTCAGCTCGCCGGACGCGCAGTGGTCGGTCCGTGAGCTGCGGTGGGGCCTGGTGCCCGACATGACCGGCACGCGCTCGCTCGTGGAGCTGGTCGGTCTCGACGTCGCCAAGGAGCTGACCCTGACGGCCCGCACGCTCACCGGTGACGAGGCGCACCGGCTCGGCCTCGTCACCCGGCTCGCCGACGACCCGCGGAGCACCGCGGCCGAGCTGGTCGCCGAGATGGTCCAGCACGACCGGGTCGCGCTGGCTCGCGGGAAGCGGCTGCTCGACCAGGCCGCGAGCGCGTCCGCCCGGTCGACGTTCGCGAGGGAGCGCCGCGCCCAGCTCGGCCTGCTGGCCCGGATGGACCGGGGCGGCCTGCCAGGGCGATCCTCGACGAGGACGGGTTCGCCTACCCGGTAGGGCCACCACCCGAGGTGTCCGGTGGCCTCAACACCCACCACACCACGTGCTCGGTGGAAGGGGGCGGGTCAGGTCAGGCCTGGTGGGGGTCGGAGACGCAGAACTGGTTGCCGGCGGGGTCGCTGAGGATCGTCCAGGCGAAGCCGTCGTGGTCGTGGTCCTGGACCACGGTCGCACCGAGCTCGAGGAGACGCGCGACCTCCTCGGCGCGGTCGGCGCCGGAGAGGTCGAGGTGGATCCGGTTCTTGCCGGGCGAGGGGTCCTCGACCTGCTGGAACGCCACGGCGGGGCGCCCGCGCAGGATGACGAAGTCGCCCACGTCCATCCCGACCTCGGCCTGCAGCGCGGCGGCCCAGAACCGGGACAGCGCCTGCGGGTCCGCGCAGTCGAAGGTGACCATGTCGACCGCCAGGCTGCGCCCGCTGGTCGCGGCGGTCCCGGTCGTCGCGGTGCTGGTGTCCTCGCTCATGTCGGCAGTGTGGCCGATCGGACGCCGGCGTGCCGGGTCAGGCGTCGACGGAGGCGCGCTCGCGGGCGGCGGCGACGAGCTGGTCGTAGAGCCCGCGCACGGCCTCCTCGGGGGCGGCCTCGAGCACCTCGCCCTCGGGCGTGAGGTCCTCGCCGAAGCGCAGGCCCGGGCCGTCCAGACGCACGGTCTGCAGGCGGTCCAGGACGGTCGCCAGCGAGCCGGTCGCGGCGGCCGCGCCGCCCCAGCCGTAGCCCACGACGCCGACGGGCAGGCCGTTCCACTCCGCGTGGAGGGTGTCGAGGGCGTTCTTGAGCACGGCCGGGTAGCCGCCGTTGTACTCCGCCACGGTGATGATGAGCGCGTCGTAGCCGCGCACCTTCTCCGACCAGGCGATGGTGCTCGGCTGGTCGTACTCGCCGGCCGAGGGCATCTCGCCGTCCGCGAGGAAGGGCAGCCCGATGGCGGCGAGGTCGACGGCGTCGACCTCGGTCCCGTACGGCGCGAGGTCGCGGATCCACGCGGCGACCTTGGGGCCGATGCGGGCAGGGCGGGTGGTGCTGACGACGACGCCGATCTTGGGGAAGCTCATGCCTGGATCAATGGATGAGCGGTCAACCATGTTCCCTCCGGGGGCCCGGTGTGAGGCATCCCATACCTCGGGCCGGTGAGACCCTGGGGTCGTGACCGGACGGATCGAGGTGCGCGGAGCCCGCCTGCACAACCTGCGCGAGGTCGACGTCGACCTGCCCCGCGACGCCCTCGTCGCGGTGACCGGCGTCTCGGGCTCGGGCAAGTCCAGCCTGGCCTTCGGCACCGTCCACGGGGAGGCGCAGCGCCGCTACCTCGACTCGGTCGCGCCGTACGCCCGCCGCCTCATCCACACCGCCGTCGACCCCCAGGTGCGCGACGTGCGCGGCCTACCGCCGACCGTCGCGCTGGAGCAGGGGCGCGGCGGCGGCGGCAGCCGGTCGACCGTCGGCACCGTGACGACGACCGGGTCGACGCTGCGGATGCTCTGGTCGCGGTGCGGCACCTACCCCGTCGGCGCCGCGCACCTCGACTCCGACTCCTTCTCCCCCAACACCCCCCAGGGCGCCTGCCCCACCTGCGGCGGCCTCGGCGTCGTGCACGAGCCGACCGAGGCCTCGATGGTGCCCGACCCCTCGCTGAGCATCGCGGAGGGCGCGGTCGCCGCCTGGCCGGGCGCGTGGCTGGGCAAGAACTACCGCGACATCGTCGCCACCCTCGGCCACGACGTCGACGTGCCGTGGCGCGCCCTGCCTCAGGCCACCCGCGACTGGATCCTCTTCACCGACGAGCAGCCGGTCGTCACCGTCGTGCCGACCCGCGACGCCGCGCGCATCAACCGCCCCTACCAGGGCACGTTCTCCTCCGCGGCGAGGTATGTGCGGCGCACGCTCGCCGAGACCCGCAGCGCCACGCAGCGTGCCCGGCTGCTGCGGCACGTGGTGTCGCGGCCGTGCGCGACGTGCGACGGGCGACGCCTGCGCCCGGAGGCGCTCGCCGTCACCTGGCGAGGCCTGGCGGTCGACGAGGCGGCGGCGCTGCCGGTCGCCGAGCTGGCGGCGCTCGCCCGCACCCGGCTCGAGCACCTGGCCGTCCGGCTGGAGCGCGACGCCCGCGAGCAGGCCGAGACGCTGCTCCTGGAGGACCTGGCCGGGCGCCTGGCGCTCATGGAGGAGCTGGGCCTTGGCCACCTCACGCTCGGACGCCCGAGCACGAGCGTCTCGGCCGGGGAGCTGCAGCGGCTGCGGCTCGCGACGGCGCTGCGCTCCGGGCTCTTCGGCGTCGTCTACGTCCTGGACGAGCCGTCGGCCGGCCTGCACCCGCGCGACGCCGACCGGCTCGTCGACCTCCTGCGCCGCCTCGTCGCCGCCGGCAACACCGTCGTGGTCGTCGAGCACGACATGGGCATCGTGGCGCGCTGCGACTGGGTCGTGGACGTGGGCCCGGGGGCCGGTGCCGAGGGCGGGCACGTGCTGTGGTCGGGACCGGTCGACGGCCTCGCCGGGGTGGGCGAGTCGGTCACCGCGCGCTACCTCACCGACCGGGTGCACCGACAGGAGATCCGCGCCGGCGGCCACCAGACCCGACGCCCCGGTGGCGGCACGCTGACCCTCACCGGCCTGACCCGACGCACCGTGCGCGACCTGGACCTCGAGCTGCCGCTGCGCGCGCTCACGGTCGTCACGGGGATCTCGGGGTCGGGCAAGACCAGCCTGCTGGACGCCGTCCACGACGTCGTGGGCGCCCAGCTCGCCACCGTCGAGGACCAGCCGGACGACGACCCCCCGACGGGCGAGGGGGACGGGCCGGACGCGCCGCCGCCCGCGCGGGACGCACCCGCCACGGGCGCGGCGAGCGCCTCGGGCCCGGGCGTGCCCAGGCGCGTCGTGCGCATCACCCAGAAGCCCATCGGCCGCTCGCCGCGGTCGACGCTGGCGACCTACACCGGCCTGTGGGACCACGTCCGGCGCCTCTTCGCCGCCACGCCCGAGGCCAGGCAGCGGCGCTGGACGGCGGGGCGCTTCAGCTTCAACACCACCGCCGGCCAGTGCCGCACGTGCGGCGGCGAGGGGGCGGTGGCCGTCGAGCTGCTCTTCCTGCCCGGCACGTACTCGACCTGCCCGACCTGCCACGGCGCCCGCTTCGACGCGGAGACCCTCGAGGTCCGCTGGCAGGGGCGCACGGTCGCCGACCTGCTCGCGATGACGGTCGTCGAGGCGCGCGAGGCGCTGGCCGACGTGCCGGCCGTGCGGCGCGCGCTCGACGCGCTCGACGCGCTGGGGCTGGGCTACCTCACCCTCGGCCAGCCGGCCACCGAGCTGTCGGGCGGGGAGGCGCAGCGGATCAAGCTGGCCACCGAGCTGCAGCGCGAGCGCCGCGCCGCGACGCTCTACCTCTTCGACGAGCCGACGACCGGCCTGCACCCGGCCGACGTGCACCGCCTGCTGGCGCAGCTGCACACCCTCGTCGACGCCGGGCACAC
>JASKZT010000044.1 GCA_030145965.1 Ornithinimicrobium sp. | reverse complement strand
CCTACTTCGGCCCCGGGCCGGTGGTCGTCGGCCCGCGCGTGCCGCACCTCTTCGCGGCCGGACGCAGCGCCCGCGCGGCCCTCTCCGCCTGCGACGCCGGCCCCGGCTGGCCGGGCGCCCCCCGGCCGGTGGCCGCCGACGAGCTGCTCCCCGAGCGGGCGCTCCTGGGCGAGGTGCCCGCGCGCCGGATGCTCGTCGACCGTGTGTACCGGCCGCTGCGCGACGCCCCGGCGCTGCTGGAGACCGTGCAGGCCTACCTCGACAACGGCCGGACCCTCGAGGCGACCGCCCGCGAGCTCTTCCTGCACCCCAACACCGTGCGCTACCGGCTCCGGAAGGTCGGCGAGGCCATCGGGCTCGACCCGCAGACCCCGCGCGACGCGTGGGTGCTCCAGGTCGGCCTCACCCTCGGGAGGGTGGCAGACCAGCCGCGGGCCCCGCGCGCGCACCGCTGAGGCATACTGCCTCCGCACGCCCCGGCGGCCTTCCCAGTTGTAGGTTTCCTACAAGCAACGCGCCTTCTTCTCGTCGGGAACGCTGACGAGGATGGCGGGTCCGCACAGGCACAGTAGGGGGGTGCTCGTCATCGTCGCGCCCGGACAGGGCTCCCAGACCCCCGGCTTCCTCTCCCCCTGGCTCGAGCTCGACGGCTTCCGGGACCGCATGGAGTGGCTCGGCGCGGTGGCCGGGATGGACCTCGTCGGCCACGGCACGACCTCCGACGCGGACACCATCAAGGACACCGCCGTCGCGCAGCCGCTCATCGTCGGTGCCGGGCTCGTCTCCCTGCTCTCCCTCTTCTCCCACCCCGCCGACGGCTTCCGCGGCGTCGGCGCGGGCGCCGGGCACTCGGTCGGCGAGATCACCGCGGCCTCGGCCGCCGGCGTCCTCAGCGCGGAGCAGGCCATGGTGCTCGTCCGCGAGCGCGGGCGTGGCATGGCGCAGGCCTCGGCCGTCGCGCCGACCGGCATGACCGCGGTCCTCGGCGGGGACCCCGAGGAGGTCGCCGCCGCGCTGGAGAGCCACGGCCTCACCCCCGCCAACATGAACGGTGCCGGCCAGGTGGTCGCCGCCGGCACCCTGGAGCAGCTCGCGGCGCTGAGCGCCGAGCCGCCGGCCCGCGCCCGGGTCGTCCCGCTGCCGGTCGCCGGCGCCTTCCACACCCACCACATGCAGCCGGCCGTCGACCGGCTCGCGGGCTACGCCCGGGCGATCTCGACGCGCGACCCGCGGGTGCCGCTGGTCTCCAACGCCGACGGCACCGTCGTCTCCGACGGTCGCGAGGTGCTGCGGCGCCTGGTCAGCCAGGTCTCCAGCCCGGTGCGGTGGGACCTGACGATGGAGACCCTCGCCGACATGGGCGTGACCGGCATGATCGAGATCCCCCCGGCGGGCACCCTGGTGGGACTGGCCCGGCGCGGGCTCAAGGGCGTGGAGACCCTGGCCCTCAGGACGCCCGACGACCTCGAGGCGGCCCACCGCATGATCCGTGAGCACGGCCCGGCGACCGAGCTCGCGCCCATCGAGGCCTCGTGGATGGTCGTCGTCTCCCCCGTCAGGGGGACCGTGCGCCCCGCCGTCAAGGTCGGCGGCACGGTCGTCCCCGGCGAAGACGTCGCGACGGTCACCACGCTGCGGGCGGAGCAGCCCGTCCCCTCCCCCCACGGCGGCCGCGCCGTGGAGTGGCTGGTCGAGCCCGGCGACCCCGTGAGCCCCGGCCAGCCCCTGCTGCGCCTCTACCCCCAGGAGGACTCCCTGTGAGCACCAAGACGCTGACCGCGCCGACCGCGCTGCGGCACGCCCGGATCCACGGCCTCGGCGGCTACCGTCCGGAGCGGGTGGTGACCAACGAGGAGATCATCCAGCACATCGACTCCTCCGACGAGTGGATCCGCCAGCGGTCGGGGATCGTCACCCGCCGCTTCGCGGCGGAGGGCGAGACGGTGGTCGACATGGCCGAGGCCGCCTCCCGCGAGGCCCTCGCCCGGGCCGGGGTCGGCCCCGACCAGATCGGCGCGGTCGTCCTCGCCACGGTGACCCACCCCTACCAGACCCCGGCCGCCGCGCCCGAGCTCGCGCACCGCCTGGGCATCCCCGACGCCGCGGCCTTCGACCTGTCCGCCGCGTGCGCGGGCTACTGCTACGGCATCTCCCTGGCCAACGACATGGTCCGCGTCGGCACGGTCGACTACGTCCTCGTCGTCGGCGTGGAGCGGCTCTCGGACTTCACCGACAAGCACGACCGCGGCAGCGCCTTCATCTTCGGCGACGGCGCCGGGGCGGCCGTCGTCGGCGTCTCGGACCGGCCCGGGATCGGCCCCACGCTCTGGGGCAGCCTCGGCGACCAGAAGGACGCCATCACCCAGCGCCAGCCGTGGACCGAGCTGCGCGAGGGCATGGAGACCCCCGGCCGCACGGAGGCGCTGTCCTGGCCCTCGTTCGTCATGCAGGGCCAGTCGGTCTTCCGCTGGGCCGTCTACTCGATGGCGCCGGTGGCCGTGGCGGCCGTGGAGGCCGCGGGCCTGACCCCGGACGACCTGGACGCCTTCGTCCCCCACCAGGCCAACATGCGCATCACCGACGCGATGACCAAGGCCCTCGGCCTGCCCGAGCACGTGCCCGTGGCCCGCGACATCGCCGAGACCGGCAACACCTCCGCCGCGTCCATCCCGCTCGCGATGCACCGGATGCTGGCCGACGGCAGCGCGCCGTCGGGCGGACTTGCCCTCATGATCGGCTTCGGGGCCGGTCTGTCGTACGCCGCCCAGGTGGTCGAGCTGCCGTAGGCCGACCACTGCCAGCGCGGTTCGCCGCCCCAGACCCCCGCCCCGGCGGGAGCACCACCCGTACCACTGATCGAACAGTTCACCGAGCAGTTCACCGAGCAGGGTTCTCACCGAGGACACCGACAGCAGAAGGAGTT
>JASKZT010000029.1 GCA_030145965.1 Ornithinimicrobium sp. | reverse complement strand
CGAGCCAGAGGCGCAGGAGGGCCGTCCCCAGCCCGCCCAGCTCCTCCGGTGTGGGGGGCGCCGGCACCGTGAGGGCGACGACCGTGCCGAGGGGGCGCGCCGTGGCCGCGGCCGCGAGCAGCCGCACGGCGCCGGTGCGGGACAGCAGCCGGCGCACCGGGCCCGTCGTCGCCAGCCGCAGGCCGACGGCCTCGGGGCGGGAGAGCCCCAGCGCCTCGTCGCTGAGCCCGTCGACGCGGTAGCGCGGGTGCCGGGGCGAGAGCCGCAGCCACTGCGCCAGCTCGGGTGCTGCTGGGCCCTCGAGCGCCCAGCGGTCGGCCACGGGCAGCCACTCCTGGACCCAGTCCGCGTCCACGACCTCCAGCGAGGCGCCCTGCGGCAGGTGCGCCGCACCGGCGACCGCGGTGACGTCGCGGGCGTCGGCCCACGGCTCCCGGTAGGCCGAGCGCGCCGTGCGGCGCGCGAGCAGGTCGGCCCCCGTCCAGTTCACTCGCCTCGCGGGGCCGACCGGGCCGGTGCGGCGCAGCTCGGCCGCGCGACGCCCGGCGGCGTCGACGTGCCAGGCGACCTCGACCTGGTGCCCGGCGTCCGCCGCGACGACCTGCAGCGACTGGGCGACCGCACCGAGCCCGAGCAGCAGGTCGCGGCGCGTGGGGTCGCCCTCGGCGAGGTGGCGCGACTCGTCCCAGCCGAGGAGTAGCCGCACGTGCTCTCCGTCGCCTGAGAGGTGCACCACCCAGGGCTGGGTGTTGTGCGCCGACGGCGCCCTGCCCCACACGTCGCGGCGCGCGAGGACCTCCTGCGCCCAGCCCGCGGTCCGCCCGTCGACCGAGGTCATGCCAGCGCGCGGTGGTAGTAGGCCAGACCGTGCAGCGGTCGGCCGCCCATCGCGGCGAACTGCGCCGCCGACGCGGCGTTGTCCTCCCCCACCGAGGTGACGCGCAACCGCTCGTAACCGCCCGCCTGCAGGTTGCGGAGCAGCTCGCGGCTGAGCACCGACATGAGCCCGAGGCCGCGGGCCTGGGGCACGGTGCCCTTGACGATGAGGACGGCCTCGCGCCGGTAGCGACCCCGGGTGGCGAGCAGGCGCAGCTGGTCGGCCAGCGTGAGCCGCCCGCCCGTGGCCATGACGAACTCCGAGAGGTCGGGCACGGTGAGCACGAAGGCCAGCGGCTCCTCGCCGCGGGTGACGTAGAGCAGCAGCGACTCGTCGAGCAGGTGGGCCAGGCCGTCGGTGGCGGCGTCGAGCTCGTCGGCCTCGATGTGGGTGTAGTAGGGCAGCTCGGCGAAGCTGGCGTTGAGCATCGTGCGCAGGAGCGGCAGCTGCTCGTCCAGGCGCCGCCGGTCGCCGCGGCGCAGCTGGAGGTCGGGGCCCAGCTCGCCGCGCGGGAAGACGTCGCCGGCGTCGAGGGTGGCCAGGTCGTCGCAGACCCACGTGGCCGCCGGCCACAGCGGCTCGAACCCCGCCGCCTCCCACGCGGCCGGCACCCACGCCGGGTTCCACGGCGAGTCGACGAAGCCGCGCTCCTGCGAGCCGGAGGTGACGACGCCGCCGACCTGGTTGGGCAGCAGCGAGCAGGGGCCGAAGAGCGAGCCGCGGCCCAGGCGCACGGCCCGCGCCTCGGCATACCCCGTGAGGGCGAGGAGGGCCTGCGGGTCGGCGACCTCGACCGCCCCGAGGAGCAGGGTGGGGCGGCCTAGCCGCTCGTCCATGCGCGGGTCCGTGTGCAGCGTCGCGCGGCCCACCGCCCGGCCCCCGGCGTCGCGGGCCAGGACGAGGCGGACCTCGCCGAAGCGCGTGTGCGGACCCCGGCCCAGGTGCCAGTCGCGGATCGTGCCCGCCCACAGCGGGACGTAGCGGTCGCGGGGGTGCAGGCGCAGGGGCAGGCGGACGAAGTCGCGCAGGTCGCGACGGCTGCGCACCGGCTGGACGGTCGGGCTCATCCGGGGTCGTCCTCGGCCGCGCGCGGGCCGCGGGCCACCGGCGGGCCCTGCGTCTCGCGGCGGATCGGGGTGAACCGCTCGATGGTGGCCATGACGTCGCCCTCGGCCCGCCAGACGCCGTTGGAGTAGCCGTGGGGGCTGGCCTCGTAGACCCGGATCCAGCCTCCCGTGGCGTTGCGGCGGTCCACGACCCAGTCCATGAGCTCGCGGTGCGTCCCGGTGCGGGCGAAGAGCATGAGGTCGTCCATCGTCTCGAACCAGGCGACCGTGCCCAGGGTCCACGGCCGCTGCCAGTAGGTGCGGTGCCCGCAGTAGCCGCGGAACCGGCGCATCTGGCGGATCATGACCTGGTAGCGGCGGGCGTGCCGCGCCCACGCCAGCGGCCCGGTGTAGCGGGTGCCGCCGACGAACATCGCGCCCGCCTGGGCGATGCGCGGGGCGCGCGAGAAGTCATCGGTGCGCATCGGCAGCCCCCTCGACGTGGCGGTCGGCCCGACGTGCGTCGTCGCCGCGCGGCGGCTCGACCGCCTCGTAGACCCGGATGTAGCCGCCGGTCGCGTGCCGGCGGTCCTCCCCCACCACCCAGCTCATGAGCTCGCGGTGCGCTCCGGTGCGGGCGAAGGCCATGAGGTCCTCGCGGGTGGCGAAGAAGCCGACGGTGCCCAGCGTCCACGGCGCCTGGTGGTAGACGGCGTGCGCGCGGTATCCCGGCAGCCGTCGCATCTGCGCGACCATCCGGGTCCACCGCGGCAGCAGCCGCAGCCAGGTCGAAGGGCCGGTGTAGCGGGTGGCGCCGACGAAGACGGCGTCCGCCCCGGCGCCGGGCTGCTGGGCCGCGTCGGCACGCTCGACCCTCATCCGCGGTCCGTGCGCAGGTAGACCCGCTTGAGCTTGCTGCTGCCCTCCGCGAAGGGACCGGTGCCGGCGTCGTGGACCCGCACGCGCACCTCCTGGGCGCGGTCGGACTCCCTGAGCGACTCGGCGAAGTCGCGCGAGACCCGGGCCAGGTGGGCCAGCACGCCCTGCCGGACGGCGTCCGCCAGGTCGGCGCGCTCGGTCTCCTCGAGGGTGGCGTCCTCGCGCAGCTCGACGTGGATCACCGGCTGCTGGCTGGTCGCGTCCTCGCCCACGTCCTCGAGGCTGAGGGTGAAGGAGGCGATGCGGGCGGCGTGCTCGGCGTCGTCGTAGAGGCCGTTCTCCACGTCCTGGGGGTAGATGTTGGCGCCCATGAAGGAGATGGTGGCGTCGGCCCGGCCGAAGAGGAGCAGGAGCGGCAGCTTCATACCCTGCCGGGCGAAGGCCTCGGCCGACTCCCGCGCCCAGTCGGGGCGGCGGCGCAG
This sequence comes from Ornithinimicrobium sp., assembly GCA_030145965.1. GTDB lineage: Bacteria > Actinomycetota > Actinomycetes > Actinomycetales > Dermatophilaceae > Ornithinicoccus. The sequence continues at coordinate 2,427 of JASKZT010000029.1, read as the reverse complement.
GACGGCCGAGAGCTGGTGCCAGTCGAGGAGGCGCGCCTCGTCGTTGATGTTGTACCGCAGCTTGGGGCTGAGCACCGAGGTCGAGGTGAGGGTGCAGAGCAGCTGGCCCTGGTCGTTGACCTCCAGGTAGGTCTCGAGCGGGTTGTACTGGAAGACCATCGGCGTGCGCGTCTCCTCCGCCCCGAGCACGGCCTCGCGCAGCTCGGGGTCGGCGAGCAGGCGCTTGCGCAGCCAGACGGTCAGGTCGGTCTCGCCGCCGATGCCGATCGTCAGGTCGGAGGCGCCGTAGCCCGAGCGGACGGTGAGGAAGCGCTCCTCGCAGTAGTCGCGCAGCGCCTCTGTCATCCCCTCCCCACCGACCAGGCCGTGCATGCGGTGGGCGCCCCAGTCGAAGCCGTCGGCGTCGAGGCGGTCGCGCAGGTCCTTGAGGAAGGGCGGGTAGGCGGTGACGAGGTAGGTGAAGCCTGGGCCGAAGTGGCGGATCGTGTCGACGATCTTGTCCAGGTCGGGGCCGGTGTTCTTGACCATGGCGACCTTGGCCATGGCGATGCCGGTGTTGGTGCCGGTCGCCCAGGCGCCCATCGAGTAGGCGTTGAGGACGAAGAGCCGGGGCTCGGCGCGCATCTGCAGGGAGGTGAAGCCGGCGACGTTGCGGTGGATGTCCGCCAGCTCGCGCCGACCGCGCACCCAGTTGAAGGGCGTGCCGCTGGAGCCGGACGACTCGTCGACGAGCGTGCCGACGAGGGACAGGCGGCCGTGCCAGCAGCGCTGCTCCTCGGGGTAGGCCGTGACGTAGCTGGTCTTGTCGGTCTCGGGGTAGTTCGTGAGGTCCCACCAGCGGAAGCGCCAGTCGCGCGCGTCGAGGAACTCCCGGTAGGCGGGCACGTGCAGCGCGCTCATCTGGCAGGTCATCCACGCGTGCAGCCGCGCGAACTCCCCCATCCACGGCCGGTAGTTGGTCGCGGTCGCCCGCCAGGTGGCCGGGTGCACCTTGTAGAGACTGTAGGCGGAGGTCAGCGCCTTGCTCCCGGCACGCAGGAGCCCGCGCCGGGTGCGGGTCAGCGGCGACGAGGTCCACACCGCCTCGCCGAGACGGTAGAGCGAACCGGGACCCTCGCCATCCCGGCGCTGCGGAAGCGCCCCTCCGCCCGCTGCGCGGTCCACGTCCTGATCAACGGTCACGGGCCCCGTCCCTCCTGCCCCCTGGGCGTCACGTCGTCGTTGGGGCCATCCAACCACCCGAACGGTCGGCGTGGGGCGACGCCGGCGCTACGTGCAAACCGGGTTCACCGCGGCGGTGAGGGTCGTGACATCACGCAACCGCCGATGAGCGGATGTCCTGTCATCAGGGATATGTGGGTGATCGGCCATGGGGTACCGACTGAACAACGGTCCCGGCAGCGGCGCCCTGCTAGGCTCGATGTACGCGCGATCCACTTTCGACGTCGAAAGGTGGTGACTCACCATGAAGGTGCTCGCCGCAACGGTGGGTGGTTTCGCAGCTGCCGCCGCCTATGTCCTGATCAACGGCATCCTTGAGATCAATGCAAGCGCGATGGGGTGGGGCGTCGCGGTCAATCTAAGCAATGAGGCCACCACGATTACCGGTGTCAGCCTGGCCTGGCTGCCCACGATTGCGATGGCCGTCCTCGGTGCGCTGGTCGTCCTGCTCCTCATGGGGGCCAAACGAGTGCTTCCTGAGACCAAGACCCGGACCGCCTTCCTCCTGAGCTTCGCCGCAACGGTGCTCTGCATGGTCGTGTGGGCATACCTTGTCGAACAATCCCTAATGACGGTTGCGCCGTCGGAGACTGAAACCGGTGTCGGGATCGCCCGCGGCGTCACAGGCTGGGTACAGGCCGGTGGGCAGGCAGCGGTGGTGCAACTGGTAGGGCTTATCGCCCTCGCGGGCCTTCTCCACAAGTCGCCACACGTTGAGATTCACCCCGGGAAGCACCCCGAAGCAGCTGGTGTCGGCGAGGGACCCTAGGTCTGGCCGGACCCACGGGGACGGCCCGTTGACCGGCGGCCGGGACACCGGCGTCGAGCAGTCTGCCGTCAGCAGCCCCAGAGGCAGCAGCGCCAGCTGCCAGATCCGATCATGCCGCAGGTCGCTCGGTGCCGAGACTAGACTCGCACTTCGTTCTCACCCGCGTGAGGCGGGAAAGAAGGAACACTCATGGCTCACGTCACGATCCACGGAACCCTCGCCAGCGATCCAAAGATTTTGAGCACTGGCGGCCTCAAAGAGATCGTCCTACTGCGCGTGGTCGAGACCCTGGAGTGGTACGACGGCGAGGCCAGCAGGCACACGGGCAAATCCGAGCACCACACCGTAATCGTGTCTGGCACGGACGCCGTAAACAGCATGAGCCTGCGTGAAGGCAACACGGTGCTGGTCGAGGGACACAGCTACGTCGACACCCT
>JASKZT010000394.1 GCA_030145965.1 Ornithinimicrobium sp. | reverse complement strand
TCGACCGCGTCCGCGACCAGATCCCCGACGCCGCGATCACGACCGACCTCATCGTCGGCTTCCCGGGCGAGACCGAGGAGGACTTCCAGGGCACCCTCGACGTCGTCCGGGCCTCCCGCTTCTCCAGCGCCTTCACCTTCCAGTACTCCATCCGCCCCGGCACCCCGGCCGCGGACATGGAGGCCCAGGTGCCCAAGGCGGTCGTCCAGGAGCGCTTCGAGCGGCTCATCGCCGTGCAGGAAGAGGTCTCCTGGGCCGGCAACCGAGCCCTCGAGGGCCGTGAGGTCGAGGTGCTCGTCGCCCCCGGCGAGGGCCGCAAGGACGCCGAGACCGAGCGCCTGTCGGGCCGGGCGCGCGACAACCGGCTGGTCCACTTCGCCGTGCCGGCGGGAGCCGAGCGTCCGCGCCCCGGGGACGCCGTCACGGTGGCCGTGACCTACGGAGCGCCCCACCACCTTCTCGCCGACTCCGGCGTCCAGGGCGGCGTGTATGCCGTGCGTCGCACCCGCGGCGGCGACGCGTGGGCGGCTCTGCAGGACGGCGCGACGCCCGGGGCGACCGCCAAGCCGGCGGTGAGCCTGGGCATCCCCTCGGTCGGCACCCCGCCGGCTCGCCAGGTGGCCGCCCCCGCCTGCTGCCCGGTCGACTGACCTACGCGACGACCCCGCGCAGGGCGTCGGCGGCCGTGAGCCGCGCGTGCTCGGCGCGGCAGGCCGCGCAGGCGCACAGGGTGAGCCTGTGCATCGTGCCGGCGTTCCACACCGACCCCGGTGGGTGCAGCGGCTCCGCCCGCCCGCCCGGGCTGGCGAAGGTCTCCACGAGCACCGGCCGGGGGTCGACGTCACCGGGGCCGAGGCAGCAACGGCACCCGCTGTAGCCGCGGTCGCCCCCGTCGTGGGAGGTCGCCCGGTGCCGGCAGGTGCGGCACAGGTGCATCAGGACGCTCACGACGCCTCGGTGAGGATCGGCATGACGAGGGCGAGGACGTCGTCCTCCTCGGGGGAGCGGACGACCAGCGGCGCGATGACGCCGTCGGCGGGCAGGAGGACCTGCCCGTCGGGCACGCTGCGCACGGCGTCCCACAGGTAGCCGCGGTCCACGCTCACCCCGCCGAGCTCGACGACCGGCCCGGCGGCGTCGAGGGCCGCTCGCAGCAGCTCGGCGTCCAGGGGCGCCAGCGCGGCGTCGTGGTCGACGACGCGCCGGTAGTCGGGGAAGGTCTCGCCCGAGCCCTCGAGCCGCAGCTCGCCCCCAGCGGGGGAGCGCACGACCAGCACCCCGTCCTGGGCAGAGACCTCCAGCCGCTCCTCCCGCCCCTCCAGCCAGGTGGTGAGCCGCTCGACCTCGGCGGTGGGCAGCACGACCGAGCCGCCGGTGCCCGTGGGCGGCCCGGTCCGGCGCCAGGGGCCTGCGACGACCATCCGGTAGCGGTCGGTCGCCACGAGCGTCAGCTCCTCGGCCACCTCGACCAGCACGCCCATGAGCGCCGGGAAGCGCGGGTCGGTGCCGACCGCGTGCCGCACGACGCCGAGCAGCCCCAGGAGCGTCGGCGCCGGGACACCGGCGGGCGCCGCCTGCGGTCGTGTGGACCGGGCCGGCGTGACGGCGGCACCGCCCTCGAGGAGGGTCTGCAGCGCGGCGAGCTCGCGGCGGGCGTCGACCAGCCCGGCCTCGAGCCGGGCCAGGTGGGCCGTGAGCAGGTCGCCGGCCGAGGTGCGGTCCCCGGCGCGGAGCGCGTCGAGGGCCGCGGCCATCTCGGCGACCGGCATCTGGACGCGCCGCATCCCGGCGAGCATCCGGGCCTCGCCGACCTGGCCGGGGGAGTAGCGGCGGTTGCCCGACCACGCCTCGACCTCCGCCGGGGCGAGCACCCCGGCCCGGTCGTAGAAGCGCAGCGCGCTCACCGTCAGCCCGCTGGCCCGGGAGAGCTCGCCGATGGACAGCAGCTGGTCCGGCTCCTCGCTCATGGGGCCCAGCGTGGGCCCTCGACCAGGGTGAGGGTCAAGCGACGGCCACCGACGGAGTCCGGCGAGCGGTCAGAGGTGACCGTGCCAGGGGCGGTCCTTGCGCCCGGTACGGCGGTTGAGCCGCCGGTGCGCACGGCGCCGCAGCGCCACCCGCTCCCGGTAGGCCGCCCGCATCTCCTGGACCCTCTCCACCCGCTCGGGGTGGCCGCGGAAGCGGACGATGCAGAACACGAGCAGTCCGAGGGCGATGAGGCAGGAGCCGATGAGCGTCCAGCCGATGACCGGCCCGCCGAAGAGCCACCACTGCGCGTCGAGGGGCCACCAGGACGGCGCGGGCGGCGACCAGACCCACAGGGCTCCGATCGCGCCGACGACGAGGGCGCCGAGGGCCGACAGGGCGATGCGCAGCGGTGTCTCCACGCCCTCGACCGCGGCCTGCCAGGCCTTGACCCGCACCGGGTCGGTGAGGCGCCGGGCCCAGGTGTACTGCGTCGAGAGGATGGCCAGGCCGGCGAAGGTGAGCAGCAGGCCCGGGCCGGGGAGGAAGATCGCGAGGATGCCGGCGACGAGGACGACCCAGCCGAGGGTCTCCAGCGCGAGTCGCTTGGCGGCGGAGGTCACGGGCGGCAGCGTAGTGGCGAAGGCTGGAGGTTCGCTGCTCGCACGCGGTGCAGCACAGGCGGTGGAGGGCGGTGGACCGGTCGCTGCGCCGCTGCTCCCGTGTGGCAAGGTATTCCGGTGACGTGGTCCCAGATCGGCCGGACGGAGCTGCTCGCCCGGAGCGCGCGCGACCCGTGGGTCCGCTGGGCGACCTCCAGCCAGGTGCTCGCCGTGGCGGGGGAGCACGGCTGGGCGTGCATCGCGCCGTGGCGCCCGCAGCTGGCGCACTGGGGCGGGGTGGCCCTCGTGCGGCCCGACAGCGACGACCGCGCGGAGTCCGAGGCGCTGGAGATCCTGGCCGGCATGGCCCAGGAGCACGGCGTGGCGGTCGAGTGGTTCTCCACCAGCCCGGGCCGGGACCTGCAGGCGCCCGCCGGGCTGACGACGACCGGCTCCGGCACGTGGGACTTCATGTGGACCCGCGAGATGCCGCCGACGGCCGAGGTTCCCGAGGAGCTGGAGCTCGTCGAGCTGCACGACACCGACGACGCGACGACCATCGAGGACTTCGGCCGCCGCCACAACCCCGCCTTCGAGGGCTTCCCGGGCCGTGGCTTCGCCACGCTCTGGCTCGCGGTCCGCCGCCGCGGCGGCGACCTGCTCGGGCTGGGAGCGGTGCACGAGCTGCCCTCGGGTATGCCGCACGTCGCCGGCGTCGTCGTGGACGAGCACGAGCGCGGGCAGGGCCTCGGCACGCTGCTGGCCACGGAGCTGACCCGGGCGGCGGTCGCCGAGGCCGGGGTGAGCACGCTCGGGGTCTACAGCGACAACGCCCCGGCGCTCCGGCTCTACGCCGCGCTGGGCTACCGCACCGCACACCGGCTGCACACCCGCTCCCTCGCGGGCCGAGGTTGAGCACCGTCGACCCGGCGCCGCGCGACGCCACCGCCGAGCCCGCCGCGCGAGAGCTGCTCGCCGGGCGCGTCGCCACCGGACTCGTCGCCCTGGAGGCGCTGGTCCTGGCCGGCATCGCGGTCTTCTACGTCTACGAGCTCGTCGTCGGCCACGCCAGCGACCTCATGATCGCGATCATGTCGGTGGTGACGATCCTCGTCTTCGTCATCGGCCTGGCCTACACCGCCAAGGGCCTGCAGGCGCGCCACCCCCGGGCGCAGGCACCGGCCATCGCCGTCAACTTCCTCCTCCTGCCGCTGGGCATCGCGATGTTCCAGTTCGCTCCCTGGTGGCTGGCCGCCCTCGTCGTCGCCGGCAGCGCCGCGACCGTCGTCTCGGTCTTCCTCATGGGCCGGCTGGAGGCGCGCCCGGCCGAGCCGGACGCCGCGGGCTGACCTCCGGCAGCCGCTCCCGCGTCAGGCGCGCGGTCCACGGGCGCCCTCGCCCCGGTTCCGGTCCCCCTCGCCCGTCCTACGCTCGTCCGCCCCCGCGGCCTCCACCCGCCCACCTGCACGCGCGTGCACCGTCCGCGCTCGACGAGCACCCCCCGGCCGGGGACCGGCCGGTCGTCCACCGGCACCCGCACGCCGAGCAGCGTCCCGTGGGACGGGCTCGTCGGCCGCAGGACCAGCCCCCTGCGGTGCCGCGCCACCCGTGGCACGAGGCCC
>JASKZT010000112.1 GCA_030145965.1 Ornithinimicrobium sp. | reverse complement strand
TGTCCGGCGACACCGCGCGGATGGTGAAGTACATCGCGAAGAGGCCCGCGAAGAACATGATCTCGCTGGAGAGCCAGACCATGGTCCCCACAGCGGTCATGTTGGGCCTGGTCGCGGGCCCGTGCATCGTCGCGTGGAACCGATCCGCGTCGGTCATCGTTGCTGCAGGTGTCGTCGCCACCCCGTCATTATTGCTCACGCCCCGGGTGGATGCGTCACCCCCCGTCCGCGAGCCGCACCCGTGGTCGTGCGCGCCCGTGGACGCTCGCTACCATCGTCCGCATGACCGCGACTCCCCCCGCCTCCGAGCAGCCCGTCTCGACCGATCCGCGTGCGATCTCGGTCCTGCTCTACAGCAACGACCGCGCCGTGCGCGACGCGGTGCGTCTCGGCGTGGGCGACCACCCCGGTGACGACGTGAGCGTCGAGCGGTGGGTCGAGGTCGCGACCCCGGAGATCGCGATCGCGGAGGTGATGCAGGGCTCCTTCGACGTCCTCATCCTCGACGGCGAGTCCCAGCCCTACGGCGGCATGGGGGTCGCGCGGCAGCTGAAGAACGAGATCTTCGGCTGCCCGCCCATCGTCGTGCTCACCGGGCGGCCGGTGGACGGCTGGCTGGCGACCTGGTCCCAGGCCGACATCGCCGTCCCCCGCCCGCTCGACCCGGCGCGCCTGTCCGCCGCGGTCACCGAGCTCGCCCGCCGGTGACCGGGACGCCCGGACCGCGCACCGGCGACGACGCCGGACACAGCTGGCCCGACCTCCTCACCGCCCTCGTGCGCGGCGAGGACCTCACGGGCGCGCAGACCGGGTGGGCCATGGACAGGGTCATGTCCGGGGAGGCGACCCCCGCCCAGCTGGCCTCCTTCCTCACCGCCCTGCGCAGCAAGGGCGAGACGGTCGAGGAGATGACCGGGCTGGCCGGCACGATGCTCGGACACGCCCGACGCTTCCGGGTCGAGGGCCCGACGATCGACATCGTGGGCACCGGGGGCGACCGCGCGATGACGGTCAACATCTCCTCGATGTCCGCGGTCGTCATGGCGGCCGCAGGGGCCGTGGTCGTCAAGCACGGCAACCGCGCCTCCTCCAGCCGCTCCGGCTCGGCCGACATGCTGGAGGCGCTGGGGGTGCGCCTCGACCTCTCCCCCGAGCAGGTCGCCGGTGTCGCCGACCGCGTCGGGATCACCTTCGCCTTCGCCAACGTCTTCCACCCCTCGATGCGCCACGCCGCGGTCGTGCGCCGCGACCTGGGCATCGCGACCGCCTTCAACTTCCTCGGCCCGCTCACGAACCCCGCCCAGCCGCGGTATGCCGTCGTCGGCTCGGCGGACGCGCGGATGGCCTCGCTGATGGCCGGTGTGTTCGCCTCCCGCGGCACCCAGGCCGTGGTCTTCCGCGGGGACGACGGCCTCGACGAGGTCACGCCCGCGACGACGACCCGGATGTGGTGGGTCGACGCGGCCGGAGCCGTGCAGGAGTGGACGCTGGACCCGGGCCGCCTCGGCGTCGGGCCCCACCCGGTCGACGCGCTGCGCGGCGGGGACGCCGAGCACAACGCCGAGGTCGCCCGTCGTCTCTTCGCCGGCGAGGCCGGGCCGGTCCGCGACGCCGTGCTGCTGAACGCCGGCACGGCCCTGGCCCTGCTCCACGCCGGCGAGGAGCAGGGCCACCCCCGCTCCGAGGACGAGCTGCACGAGCGCGTCGCCGCCGGCCTCGACCGCGCCGCCGCGGCGCTGGACGAGGGTGCCGCGAGCCGGGTCGTGGACCGCTGGGTCGCCGCCACCCGCGACCTTCCCTGACCCACCCTTCCCGCCGGACGCGCGCCCTGCTGCCGCCGGAGGCATGAGCACGGCCCCCGGGACCAGGTCCCGGGGGCCGTGCTCGTCGTGCGAGGGAGCCTCAGACGGCGTTGTCGCCGCGGAAGTACTCGAAGGTCCAGCCGATCGTCGCCAGGATCACGAAGGGCACGGCGACGACGAACAGCCACCAGCCCACCCCGAGGCCCAGGACGGCGACGGTCAGCGAGAGGCCCAGCCACAGCGGCCACCAGGAGTGCGGCGAGAAGTGGCCGTAGTCACCGGACTGGTCGCTGATCTCGCCCTCGAGGTCGTCCTCGGGACGGGCGTCGACCGTCCTGCCCGACAGCCAGAAGAACCAGGCGACGAAGGCGGTCATCATCGCGGTCAGGAAGAGCCCGACGGTGCCGACCCACTCCGTGGGGTCGGTCCACCAGGAGTAGATGACCCCGACGATGATGAAGAAGGGGACGAGGGCGAGGAAGACCTTGGTCTCGTTACGCATGGCTCAGCGCTCCTCTCCGGTGTAGCCACCGGTCTCGGTCCCGACGTTGCCCTTGGGGTCGGTGTCCGGACCGCCCAGCAGCTCCTCGGCGACGGACTTGTCGGGCTCGGCGGACTCCAGCGTGCCGACCTCCGGGTGGTGCAGCTCGAAGGCGGGACGCTCGGAGCGGATCCGGGGGATCGACTCGAAGTTGTGCCGCGGCGGCGGGCACGAGGTGGCCCACTCCAGGGAGCCGCCCCAGCCCCACGGATCGTCCACCGTGATCCTGGGCGTCTGGTAGCTGCGCCACACCGCGTAGAAGAACGGGAGCATCGAGATCGCCAGCACGAAGGA
>JASKZT010000370.1 GCA_030145965.1 Ornithinimicrobium sp. | reverse complement strand
CCCGACCCGGTCGGCGAGACGCCCGGACACCTGCAGCGTGCCGGCCGTGCCGACGGCACCGACGGCGAGCACCGCGCCCGCCACCCACGGGCGGTCGAGGACGGCGGCGGCGAGCAGCGGCAGCACGGCCATCCGCACGCCGAAGTTGGTCCAGCCGTTGGCCACCGCCGTGGCCAGCACCGCGCGGTAGACCGGCGAGGACCACGCCTCGGCGACCCGCATCGTCGGCCGGGCCGCCTGGTCGGGGGCAGGCCGGAGCCGCGCGCCGCCCAGCCCCACCCCGACGACCGCGGCCGCGAGCAGCAGCGCGACGCCGTACACGAGGAAGGGGGCGCGCATCCCCCAGCCGGCGAGCAGCCCGCCGAGCAGCGGCCCGACCATGCCGCCGACGAGGAAGGCCGAGCCGTAGGCGGACGAGACCCGCCCTCGCGCCCGCGGCGGCGCCAGCCGCACGAGGAGCGCCATCGCCGAGATCGTGAACATCGTCGAGCCGACGCCGCCGAGCCCGCGGAAGAGCAGGAGCTGGCCGTAGGACTGCGCGAAGGCGGTCGCGAACGACGACACCGCCACGACGACGAGCCCGGTGAGGTAGACCGGCCGCTCCCCCAGCCGGGACACCAGCAGGCCGCCGGCGGGCGCGAAGACGAGCCGGAAGAACGCGAACGCCGACACGATGACCGAGGCCGCCGCGACCCCGACGTCGAAGGACCGGGCGTAGGCCGGCAGGACCGGGGAGACGATGCCGAAGCCGACGGCGATGACGAAGGCCGCCCCGACGAGGATCCAGATCTCCCTCGGGACGGGCTCACGCGCCGGCGGCGTGGCCACCGGCCGGCGCTCAGCCCGCCTGGGCACGCAGGTGCTCGCGCAGGTAGGGGAGGGTGAAGTCGACGTAGCCGTGCCCGGCCGGCTCGACCAGCTCGCGGTCGATGAGGCGGGCGCGGTAGACGTTCTGCTGCTGCATCGGCACGCCCATCCGCTCGGCGACCTGCCGCGTCGACGCAGGGCCGTCGTCGACCGCCATCGCCCTCAGGTAGCGGCGCTGGCCCTCCGGCAGCGGCCCGAGGGCGGGCGCGTGCACGAGGCGGCCCATCCGCTCGACGACCAGGGGCAGCGTGCGCGCGACGTCGTCGGCGGTGATCTCGGGCCGGTCGCGGTGGGCCCGCCAGGCGTGGTAGCCCACGAGCTGCAGCAGGTAGGGGTAGCCGTGGACGATCGCCACGTAGCGGTCCAGCGCCTCCTCCCCGATCGTGCGGCCCGCCTCCTCGACGGTGGCGCGCGCCGCCGTCCGCACCTCGCCGCCGGCCAGCACGGCCAGGTGCACCCGCTCGGCGCGCCGCAGGAAGGTCGTGCCGCCCTGGCGCAGCAGCTGGTCGATGCCGGTCGGCAGCCCGGCGGCGGCGAAGGCGACCTCGCGGTCGTCGCGCACGAGGTGCTGGTAGGTCGCGGCGAAGCGGCCGACGACGTCGGGCGAGGCCGCCTGCACCTCGTCGAGGGTGAAGAGCAGCCCCGTCTCGTGCGTGGCCAGCACGTCGAGCAGCCGCGCGAGCAGCTGCGCGAGCGAGTGGCGCACCGGGTAGCGGTCCTCGACCTCGGTGGCGACCGAGGCGACGGCGCCGATCCCGCCGCCGGTCACCCGGCGGCGCACCGCGGTCGAGTCGTGCTCGGCGAGCAGCGCGGGCACGGTGCTGACCTCGAGCTCCTCGAGCATCCCGTCGCCCTCGGGCAGCCGGACGACGAGCCAGCCGCGGGTGCGGGCGATGTCCTCCAGCTCGTTGAGCACCACCGTCTTGCCCATCCCCCGCGCACCGCTGACGAGCAGCGAGCGCAGCGGCGACCCGGGGCCTTCGTCCAGGGCCACGTCGAAGTCCTGCAGCAGGTCCTCCCGGCCGGCGAGCACGCGCGGGGAGACGCCGAAGCTCGGGCGGAAGGGGTTGGGGGCGACCACGTCGTGCCTCCTCGTCGGCGGGGTAGGCCAGCCTAGGACCGCCCACCGACGGACCCGAGCGCTGTGATACCTGTTACATGTCCAGGAAGTTGTTACATCTGTTATACGCCCTGCCGCTGTGAGGGTCCTGTCGTCCCGCACCCCTGCGGGACGAGAGGATAGGGGTATGACGTACGAGATCGCCCTCTACCCGCGCCGCCCCGGCCAGGACTGGGCCGAGGTGGTGACCGCCGACGAGGTCGACGGCCCGCCGATGGACCAGCAGCAGCTGGACGCCGGGATCGCGACCTTCCGCCGCATCGAGGCGCGCCTGCGCGAGCAGCTCACCGAGCCGGTCGAGGTGTGGGTCGCCGAGGAGACCGACGGCGACGTGGTCGGCGAGCTGACGGCGAGCGAGAGCGGGCTGCAGGTCGAGCTCTACGACCGCGCGGCCTCGGTGACGCTGCCCTCCGGCACGCACGGCGGGGTGCACGAGATGGCACGCCGGGCGGTCCGCGTGGTCGCGACCGAGACCGGCTACGAGGCCTACGACCCGCAGACCGGGCGGACCTACGACGGCCTCTTCGACGACGCGACCGGCCCGGTCGCCGACGACGCCGCCCTCCCGGTCCCGCGCACCCAGGGACTCTCGACGGACGGCGACCCCGACGCCGGCACCGACGCCGGCACCGACGACGACACCGCCGACGCCGCCCCGGCCCGCCCGGCCGTCGACCCTCGCATGGACCCGCGGATGCTGCGGCGCCGCTCGGTCCTCTACCTGGTCGTCGGCGTCGCGCTGCTCGTGTTCACGTTCCTGCGCTTCCAGGACGGTCAGACCGACTGGGTCACCTGGCTCTTCCTCGGCTTCGCCGGCTTCAACCTGCTGGCCGGGTGGATGATGCGCGGGCTCGCCGCGCAGGCCGTCGC